>NZ_JAUBRB010000021.1:0-105447 GCF_036701585.1 Microcoleus sp. POL10_C6
AACTTGGGTATGGAAGTAATGCACGAGCGCAATGCTCACAACTTCCCGCTTGACTTGGCTGCAAGTGAAGTCACTCCCGTAGCTTTGGTTGCTCCTTCTATCAATGGCTAAGTTTTAGCTATCGATTGACAAAAAGCGCTCCTAGTAATAGGGGCGCTTTTTGTTTGGGGAAAAATATTTTCCTAGAACTGTTTCTATCCGTTAAATCCCTTAAATCCGTTACCCCCCTTACCTCCGTTACATCCATCCGTGACATTTCTTCTTGCTTTTTACTTATTTTTTCTTCCTTTATTCTTTAATTTTTTATGATTACTATAGAATATAGCCACTAGGCCGATCGAGATACTGTGACATACTCCACGGGCGAAATCTTATATTATGGTCTAGGATTCCAATAGTCGGATTCAGAATATGTTGGGCTTGCTATAAAGTGTTCGCTAGCAGCAATGCAATTGTGTCAATTCCAGAATCTAACCATAGACAAATGTAGCTGATCGGGAGTCGCTCCTCACCGTCCCAAGCGCTCTATTTCTAAAGAGGATTTGTATTATGAAAGATGGACAAGAAGTACGCCGCGTCTCCACAGCCGTCATTGCCGGTGTTTGCGGGTTGGCTTTACTGACGGGAGGGGGCATTGCCTGGTGGACTGCGAACCGTTCGCCAACCCCCGCAGATACGCCGTCTTCTGCTCAGACTACCGCTCCGCCGCTGTCCCCAAGTCCAGCGGAATCTCCTGCTGTAGTTATCCCCGTACCCCCTCCAAATCCTGTACAAGTGCCACAGGTTCAGACGCCACAGGTTCAGACGCCGCAGGTTCAGACGCCTAACGCTCTGATCCCAAAATCGCCGCAGCCAAAGCCTTTGCCACAGACTGATGTCCAGACAGTGCAAGTCTACTGGGTTAAAGATGCCAGCGGCAAATTTGAGGGAGTTCCTACGAAAGTAGCTGTCAAACAAGCTGACAAGCCTGATGCAGCTTTACAAGCTGCTTTTAACAGTTTGTTGGCTGGGCCGAAGGATGGAACTGTTTCTAGCGAAATTCCTAATGGGACAAAACTCAGGGGTTTGAGTGTTAAGAATGACGGAGTTTATGTCGATTTGTCGGCCGAATTTACTTCGGGGGGAGGGAGCAATTCGATGACTGGCCGGTTAGGGCAAGTTATCTATACGGCTACGAGTTTACAACCGAATACCAAGGTTTGGATTTCGGTGGAAGGCAAGCCTTTAGAACTTTTGGGTGGCGAAGGTTTGGAGGTGGCTCAGCCGAGTACACGCCAAAGTTTTGACAAAAATTTTCCCCTTTAGTAATGATGAGTCATTAGTTACAAGTGATTAGTCATCGGTCTGAAGGCCGAGAATAGGAATTGATAACTGATGACTCATGACTGAGGATTGAGGATTGAGGACTGGCAACTAATTTTCAGTGCTTCGTAGTTAGGCTAAATGCCCGAAAGTGTAGGGCTTGCTGTTCGATCCGGCTGGCAAGCCGATCGCACACCATATTACACAGCTCAAAAATTAACTCGTCTTGCACCTTATAATAAGCTGAAGTCCCTTCACTCCGGCGAGTGAGGATACCAGCTTGGAGCATGAGTTTTAGGTGCTTAGAAACATTGGCTTGACTCGTTTGAGTAGCTTCCACCAATTCTTGCACGCATTTTTCGCCGTCGCGAAGCAAGTTCAAAATTCGTAAACGCATAGGTTCGCTCAAAATACTGAAATACTCAGCAACTTGTTGCACGACCTCTTGCGGGACAGGCTGGGATGACTTCATCAAACTCACCGGAGAGAAGTGATCGGGAAATATTAGCATTTATTCTGTCCATAACAATAAAGTAATCCTTCAATCCGGATTAATTCGCATCAACACTTGACCGTATTCGACAGGTTCGCCATTTTGAACTAAAATTTCCATCACTTGACCGGAGACTTCATCAGCATCGATCTCGTTCATCAGCTTCATCGCTTCGATAATACAGACTGTCTGGCCGACCTTGATGCGATCGCCCACATTGACAAAAGGTGGCTCATCAGGAGCAGCAGCGCGATAAAAGGTTCCTACCATCGGCGAGATAATTGGCACCCATTTCGTATCGACAGAAGCAGGTACGGCAGCAGGTACGGCGACAGGGGCGACGGGTACAGGTGCAGCCAGATCCGCTGCTAAATTTTGGTCAACAGCAGGAGGTGACGCTAAGGTGGGGCTAGCAACAGCGCCCAACAGGCTCGGAGCGACACTCGCCACAGCAGCAGGGAGCGCAGCAGAGGTGCCTGGTGAACTTGCCAGAATGCCTTTGCGTACTGTCAGTTCGATATCCCCACTTTTTAAGGTGAGTTCCGAAATGCCAGTTTTGTCTAATACAGTTAGCAGGTCACAAAGCTGGTTTAAGTCTAGTTGCACAGCAGATTCAAGGGTAATTGAGAATTGAAAATTGAGAATTGAAAATTGAAAATTCAGAATCAGGCGAAGCTAGGAGCATCAACGACTTTGGAGGAAAAAGGGATAGTTTTTAAGCTGTGAGCGATGAGTATTGAATTGGGAATTCTTTAACTCATAACTCAGAACTAAAAACTAAAAACTCCCTTTTATTCCCTCGTTTCTATTCTCGGCCGAGGTACTTGTCTTCACGAGTATCAATCCGAATCCGTTCTCCAATGGAAATAAATAGAGGCACCATAACCTGAGCTCCGGTGGAGACGATCGCGGGTTTGCTGCCACCGGTGGCAGTATCTCCTTTGACTCCGGGATCGGTTTGCAGCACTTCCAAGACAACAGAGTTGGGCAGTTCCACTTCCATGATTTGGTCGTTCCAGCGGAGGATGCTGACTTCCATCCCTTCACTGAGGTACTTGACTCGATCGCCTATTTGCTTAGCATTGAGGCGACTTTCCTCGTAAGTTTCCATATCCATAAAGACGAAATCGTCGCCCTCTTTATAGGTATGCTGCATCACACTCTTTTCCAGGTTGGCTTGAGGCATAGTCTCGCCCGCCCGGAAGGTTTGTTCTACTACGTTTCCGGTTTGGACGTTTTTTAATTTTGTCCGCACGAAAGCCGAGCCTTTTCCTGGCTTGACGTGGAGGAATTCGATAACCCGCCACACGCCGTTATTCCATTCAATTGAAACACCTGGTCGAAAGTCGTTACTGGAGATCATATAAATTTTTGCGGGCAATCCCGTCGCCTTGAGGCACGGGGGAACTAAAGTCAGTCGATTTTAGATTTTAGATTTTAGATTTTAGATTTACTCCACAGATGAATTTGGGAGATTGAACCTTGGTCTAAAATTTTGATCTCTCCACGACAGGAGTCTGGGGATTGTATCCGTTTTTGAGCGGCTCAGGTTAAAGCCGCAGTCTAGCTGACGGCATCAAAAAGCAATTGGCATTTTATTTTACCGTTCAAAGGGAGCAAGTGCTTTACTGAAATGTTAATGGCAGTGGGCAGTGGGCTGTTGTCAGTTGACTGTTGACTGTTGTTAGTGGGCAACTCCTCCCGGGCCAAACCAACAGGCACTTTAGATGGGTAGCAGCTTAGAGGGCGGGCAGCGCTGTGGGAAGATAAGAGAGGCAATAAAAGTTAAAGTTATGTTGCATTGGCCTAATTTCTCGATCGATACGTGCAAGCGCTGGGTCAAAACCGTCGCTTTAGCACTCTTGCTGTTCACTCTCTCCCTGAGTTTCAGTGCAGTCTCCCATGCGAAACGCCCCAGCAGCAGTATGCCTGCAGGGAATGCGATTACGGACGGGCGGGCGCTGCTGCGCTTCGCTTTACCTATTGACAATCAGACTGTACGAGAGTTGCAAATTAGTCTCGAAGACATTGGCAACCACATACGGTCTAAACGTTGGGGACCTATTAGCAGCGATGTCAGCAAGGCTTCCAGGATTCTCAACCTTCGGGAATCTGACCTTTTAGAGAGTATTCCCGACGCCAAAAAGCCGGAAGCGGAGGCGCTAGTTGCAGGAGTCAAGGAGAAAGTTGCTCAACTGGAAAAGGCTGTTGAGGCTAAAGACAGGGACAAAGTGATGGACTTGAAAGCCACAATCCTAGGTTCGGTAGGCGAAATCGAAGAGTTGATGGTGACAAAGTTTCCGTTTGAAGTGCCTGCCAAGTATGCTAATCTGCCTCAACTGAAAGGCCGCGCTACTGTGGCTGTACAAACTGAAAAAGGGGAAATTACTGTTGTGGTTGACGGCTACAGCGCCCCGGTTACGGCTGGTAACTTTGTGGATTTAGTCGATCGAGGTTTTTATGACGGTTTGCCGTTTATTCGATCGGAAGAATCCTACGTTTTGCAAACCGGAGACCCCGAAGGCAAGGAAGAGGGTTTTATTGACCCAGCTACTGGCAAATACCGGAATATACCGCTAGAAGTGCTCGTCAGGGAGGAAAAAGAACCTATTTACGGGATTACTCTAGAAGATGCGGGACGTTATCGCGACGAACCTGTTTTGCCTTTTTCTGCTTTCGGTACTGTGGCCATGGCCCGTACAGAAACTGACCCTGATAGCGCTTCTTCTCAGTTTTTCTTTTTCTTGTTTGAACCTGAACTCACGCCCGCTGGCCTGAATCTGTTGGACGGCCGCTATGCTGTTTTTGGTTACATGATTGAAGGAAAAGAAGTTTTGGAGCAACTGAAGCAGGGAGACAAGATTGTATCTGCTAAGGTAGTTAAAGGAATCGAAAATTTGGTGCGACCTCAAGTTTAATTAATGACGGCGATTGAAATCGCTTTTACACCAAAGTGACGGCGAGTGAAATCGCTTTTACAGAAACAAAGCCCGCCTGCGCGGGCTGAAAAAATCAATAGTGACAGGCATTGAAATCTTTTCTAAATACAGATGACGGCGATTGAAATCAATTTGACATAGACAAAGCCCGCCGGAATCAGGCTGGAAGAAGAGATAATTTTTATAGTTTCGTTATTGAAAATAGGAATTCAATCGAGAATATGGCTATTTTACAATTTTTATTGGTAATGGGTTTGGGCGGATTCGCAGGCTTGTTGATTGTAAAAAATGTGAATGAAAACAAGCAAAAGCAGCGGTTGGATGAGGCTTTTTATCAGTTGTTGGAAACTCAAAATAGTCAAATTGCGCTGATTCAACTGGCGGCTAATGCTAGAGTTGAGGCTGAAGTTGCTCAGCAGTATTTAACTCGGCAAGTTAAGATTTTTTCGGCCGTTTTAGAGGTAGATGATGAAGGAGATACTTTTTATAGGTTTCCTAGGTTGCGCTTACCACCGAGTTCGGGTAAGGAATGGTAATACAGTTGACAGTTGACAGTTGACAGTTGACAGTTGACAGTTGACAGTTGTCATTGGTTCAGGAATTACGCACCAATAACGTGCTACAGGTAAGATACCTGTTCCATAATACATTGAGTTTATTGTGGGATGGGCATCTTGCCCGCCCGCTTCTCACTAAAAAATCCTTTTTAATGCTGATTAAAGATATCGGTGAACAAGGTCTTTTAAGAATATTGCAAAAATTCTGCCCCGCAGAGATAGTTGGTGATGATTGCGCTGTCATACCTACAACTCCCAACCAATCTCTGGCTATCACTACAGATATGTTGGTGGATGGAGTGCATTTCAGTGATCGCACTACGGGGCCTTATTACGCAGGATGGCGCGCCGCAGCGGCAAATTTGTCGGATCTGGCTGCGATGGGAGCAACACCTCTGGCGGTGACTGTAGCCCTCGCTGTGGCGGCGGATACGGCTGTGGAGTGGGTTGAAGAGTTTTATCGGGGGATGACGGCTTGCTTGCAAGAATATCATACGCCGATCGTCGGTGGCGATGTTGTGCGATCGCCCGTGGTGACGGTGGCGATTACTGCTTTTGGACAGGTTGAGTGCGATCGTACCATTAGTCGGTCAAATGCGCGATCGGGCTGGGCGATTGTGGCTACTGGGGTTCACGGAGCATCGCGCGCGGGATTAGAATTGCTGTTAAATCCTGAATTTGGGCAAAATCTGGGAAAGGTCGATCGGGCTTCTCTAATTCTCGCTCACCAGCGCCCTAAACCGAGGCTGGATGTTTTGCCGGTGGTTTGGGAAATATTAGGTTTCGAAAGTGAATTTTCCATCGCCGGGATGGACAGTAGCGACGGTTTAGCAGATGCGATTATTCAAATTTCTCGGGCTAGCGGTGTTGGCGCAAAGGTCGATCGCACAAAAATACCAATTCCCGATATTTGCAGCAAAATCGTATCAACCGAAAAAGCTTTAGATTGGGCATTATATGGCGGCGAAGACTTCGAGTTAGTGCTGTTTTTGCCAATAACAAGCGCTCACTTATTGGTAGAAAAAATAGGAAATGGAGCCGCGATTGTGGGAACCGCTACGGATAGCACCGATATTTGGTTGACTGATAGCAGCGGCATTTATCCTGATACTGTATTAAAGCTCGATCGAGGATTTCAACACTTCTGAATTATCTCGCTTATCCGCATAGGCTGACTTGGTTTGTATAGACGCGGTTTTAAGCGCCTAGTTTTTGCGCGTTACAGATTTTCCGCCAGCGAACCGTTGATTCTGTTATTGTAGGCAGTAGCCAGATTATTTTGAGTTTGCGTCCATTTTTCGCTACCTGGTTCCCGATTACTTAAAACTATTTGATAACCAGTAATGGCAATTTCAATATTATTCGCTCTCTTCCCACTGGGAAAGTCACTAATATGAATACTCAAATTTTCAAGAAGACCGATAATTGAGCTAATTGTTTCTGAGTTTTCGCCGGCAATTAACTTCTGCGCCACTTGCTGTAAAGTCTCTGCAAAAGTGGCATTAAGGAGATGTTGTCGCTCTTCCAGCATGGGGTAAATTACTGCTATATCCCCGTTGCTATCTTGTTCTGCTTGCAATAATTCTAGGAAAAAATTTGCATACTCTTGGAATTTTTCACTCTTCGAGTTGTTGCTATTTACGTCATCGTTCATATCGATGAGTTGCGCTAGGTAACGGGCTAGATGTCGGAGGAATTTAGCGCCATTTTCCCCTCCTTGCTCTGCTAAGGTTGATGCTACTAACTCGCAAGTTTCCAGAAATCCGCGATCGAGTAATTCTGAGTTATCCTGTAATATTTGCGGTTCGTCTCCTTTGGGGGCATTCAGCAGAGTGTGAATTAATTGCAGATAGGCTTGGGCGCGGGTTTCGTCCATTGTGGGGAGTTGTGAATAACACCGGGATTTATTTTATCATGCTTGGTGGGTGGCCAGAAACCGGGTTTTTGCGAGAATATTTGGTTACAGGCGAAGATTCTGGAAAAAACCCGGTTTCTTTGGTTGTGCGTAGAAAGAATGGACTCGGCGGTTTCAATCGCCGAATCATCTATTACAATTGATTTAGATCGATTCCCATTTCTCGCAGTCTTGATTCTAAAGCTTGCGATCGCGATCGTTCTTGTTGCAGCAAAGTTTCTGTCTCACTGGCGCGTCGCTCTGCTTGCTGAGCTTGTTGCTCTGCTTGTTGTCGCAGTTGCTCTGCTTGCTGAGCTTGTTGCTCTGCCTCAATAGCCCGCGCTTGGGCCTGTCGTCGCAATTGAGCGAGTTCCACAAAACTCATAAACGCTTCTCCAGACGGCCCAAACATTTCGAGTCCCGTTTCAGATAATTGAAACCGGACGCCCAGTCTGGGACTGATCCAACCGTCTATTTGTTCGATCGCTTCTAATTGTTCCTCTTGACGTTGCCATCCAGTCAACTCTAATGTTTGTGGGTCGTACAAATAGTATTCTTCCACACCATAACGTTCGTAAAATTTGAACTTTTGAATCATCGGAGCGGGCCGATTTCCCGGCGACCAAATTTCAAACACAACTTGTGGCCCAATATTATCTTCATTCCACTGTTGATAGGAACCACGATAACCTTTTGGTCTACCAAAAACTACCATCACATCTGGTGCTTGGCAAAGTTTATTATTTCCTTCAACGGGATACCAAAGTAAGTCACCGGCGACAAAAACATTCGGGTCATTCGCAAACAATAGTTCAGAATTTTCTTTAATCCAAACGATTAATCGAAACTGCTCGGTATTATCTGACATTGGTTCGCCGTTATCGTCGGGGTAGA
The DNA here is from genome assembly GCF_036701585.1 of Microcoleus sp. POL10_C6. Lineage (NCBI taxonomy): Bacteria > Bacillati > Cyanobacteriota > Cyanophyceae > Oscillatoriales > Microcoleaceae > Microcoleus > Microcoleus sp. POL10_C6. Next base: position 8,080 of record NZ_JAUBRB010000021.1, read on the forward strand.
TGATATTTTGTTTGTCGGGAGATTGCAGTTTTGTAACCATTGCTTTTTCCCCAAAATAGATGGTGATTTTATTTTATTGTAAATGATATCAAGCGGCTTTTTTGTGGGAAACGTGTTTTCAAGATCGGAATCATTCCTAACGCCTAGATAATGCTACCTTTGGCATTAATCTATCCAAAATTTGCTCGATCGCAATTACTGTCCAATCAATATCAGCTTCTGTGGTTTCTAGTCCGAGAGTCAAGCGGATTCCACCAACGGCGCCGATTTCGTCATATCCCATTGCTAATAATATCGGACTGGGAGTTAGTTTGCCGCTGCTACAAGCAGAACCGGAACTAATGCCAATTCCTGCTAAATTTAGCTGCCGCACCAGAGTTTTGCCTGTGATTCGCCCTGTATCTCTCTTTTGGTAAGGGCGGGAGGAAGGGGAGATTATGCAAAAACTTACGTGGTGTGGGAGTCGGAAATATCGATCGCCAGTTGGTACTAAACTGGGTACGTGGGATAATCGGTCAAAAAGTCGATCGCGCAATGCAATTAACCTCGGCGTTTCCACATCTATTTCCTGCAATGCTAACTCTGCCGCTACCCCAAAACCGACAATTGCCGGCAGCGCTTGTGTCCCGGAACGCAGTTTCAATTCTTGGCCACCACCGCCTAACATTGGCACTAATTCTACTCCCGGACGCACGTAAAGCGCGCCTGCACCTTGTGGCCCGTAAAGTTTGTGACTGGAAACCGAAAGCAAGTCTACGGGCAGTTTCTGCACGTCAACTTGCAGCTTGCCGGCAACTTGAACTGCATCGGTATGAAACATGATATTGCGATCGCGCGCAATTTGTCCTAATGCCTCAATTGGTTGCAGCGTGCCAACTTCACTTTGTCCGTAAATGATTGAAATTAACACTGTATTTGATCGCAGCGACTCTTGCAAATCCAAAGGGTGAATGCGCCCAAATTTATCCACTGGTAGGCGCGTTACCTCCCATCCCAACTGTTCGAGTTGTCGCGCCGGTTCTGCTACTGCGGAATGCTCTACACTGGAGATAATAATATGCTGTGGCTTTGTATAAAGACGGGCAATTCCCAGAATTGCCAAATTATCCGCTTCAGTGCCGCCACTGGTAAAAATTATCGATTCCGGTAGCGCGTTAATCAAGCTAGCAACCTGCATTCTTGCTAATTCTAAAGCTGTCGCCGCCCTTTGTCCCCACTCGTGCAAGCTGGAAGGATTTCCCCACTGCTGAGTGAGAGCTTTTTGCATGGCTTGAATCGCTTCTGGGCGTGTCGGCGTTGTAGCACTATAGTCGAGATAAATTTGCATGGCTTTAATTAAATGACGAACTAATAATGAATGATTGACTACCTAATGAATAAGGCACTTATCCTAAAGGCATAAATGATTATTGACTCATGACTCATGATTGTTAAATTATGACTGATCGCAACCGCCAATTGCCAACTAATAACGGCAAAGCCAACTCACAACTGTCAAATCCCAACTCCCAACAGTCAACTGTCAACTCCCAACCCTTCTCTCTTGCAAGCTGTCAACTGTCAACTGCCAACTGTCAACTGTCAACTGTCAACTGTCAACTGACTAATGACTTCCGGGTTTACAGACGTTGTAATCTTCGTGCGACAAAACTTTTTGGGGAATTAAGAAAGTGCCGCAATCTTCACAAAGCATTCTGTAGTTGCGAGTTACAGGAATACTGATTATCAAACGGTTGTGACGCAGGCGTTTGCCGCCGAAATCTCTGTAATTCTTATTTTCGCCCAAAGCTGCTATAATTGCGCGGGCTTTAGTAACTACGTGGTCTGGCAGACCTCTGAGATCGATGATATCTTTAGCAAATGATGCTTCCCTCTCTTGTTTTTTGGTTTGTTTTTGTGTCAGCACTTCAACGTAATGCTGCTGCGCCACCAACTCTTGCGTGCAGCGATGGCACGCTTTACCATATCCTTTGTGACCGCACGGAAAAATTCTTTTTCTTTTAGCCATAAAGCAGCGGTATCGGGTTTGACCCACGCCCCTGAATGCTGCTACCCTACCAGTGATGCTTCCGGCATCGAGGCAGTTCTACAAGACGCAAAATCTATTCCCTTGCATAAATTTAATAGGTTGTAACTTTACTTGATCCAATAACTTTGAACTTTGGTTCGGCTAATAACCTCTATTTTTTTTAAAATTTTGTGACTGTATTGTATTATCATTTACTCGGTTTGTGTTTTGCTGGGCTGGTGGCGATCAATCTGGCGGGCTGCGGACAAACAAAGCAAGACGTGCAGAATTTACCTCTCAGTCTGGCTCCATTGCCTCAAGACCCCTTGTTGCAAGTATACTTCAATCAGTCGATCGCTTCGAGTTATACAGAGCCTTACCGCCAGCAAACTAGACCTGGAGATGATTTAGAAAATTTGATCACTGTGGCGATCGCTAGTGCTGGATCGACGGTAGATGTAGCAGTTCAGGAGTTTCGATTGCCAGGTATTGCGAGGGTTTTGGCCGATCGACAGCGATCGGGAATTAAAGTGAGATTAATTGTCGAACATATCTATAGTCGCCCTTGGAGCGATTTTACAGCTCAGGAGTTAGCGAAATTACCGGAAAGAGAGCGCGATCGTTATACCGAATTTGTGCAACTTGCCGATACCAATAAAGACGGTAAATTAACGGCCGAGGAAATCAAGCAAAACGATGCTTTGGTAATTGTCAAGGATGCGGGTATTCCTGTAATTGATGATACTGCTGACGGCAGTAAAGGCAGCGGTTTGATGCACCACAAATTTGTGGTAATTGATGGCAAAACCGTAATCGTCACTTCTGCTAATTTTACCACAAGCGATATACATGGCGATTTCAAGACAGCCGCAAGTCGCGGCAATGCGAACAATTTACTGAAAATAGAAAATGCTCAATTAGCGCAACTGTTTACTCAAGAATTTAACATCATGTGGGGCGACGGGCCCGGAGGAAAACCGGACAGCAAGTTGGGCATCAAAAAGCCGTTTCGTCAAGTGCAAAAAGTAAGAGTAGGGAATTCGACAGTTGCGGTGCAATTTTCGCCGACTTCCCAGACTTTGCCTTGGGAAAAAAGCGTTAACAGTTTGATAAATCGAACTTTGGGTAGTGCGAAAAAGTCGGTCGATTTGGCATTGTTTGTATTTTCGGCTCAGCGGTTGTCAAATACTTTGGAAATTGAAGCTAGCCGGGGAGTTGCGGTGCGAGCTTTAATTGACTCTAATTTTATTTATCGCTCTTACAGTGAAGGGTTGGATATGATGGGGGCGACTTTGATGCAAGATTGCGGGTTAGAAACTAACAATCGCCCTTGGAGAAAGCCGCTGACTACGGTGGGAGTCCCGCTGTTACCAATGGGCGATCGCCTGCACCACAAATTCGGCGTTGTGGACGGCAAAACGGTGCTTACAGGTTCTCACAACTGGAGTGAGGCGGCAAATCACGGGAATGACGAGACGCTGCTGGCGATCGAGAGTCCCGTAGTTGCAGCCCATTTTGAGCGGGAGTTCGATCGGCTTTACAAAGGTGCAATTTTGGGAATTCCCGCCCGAATCAAACAGAGAATTGATGCTAAGAAAAAAGAATGCGATTCACTACAAGCAGCATCAAAATTGCCGAGTGCTAAACCTCAAATTGCTGCGGGAAAAAAGTTAGTTAATTTGAATGCAGCGACTCAGGAAGAATTAGAAACCTTGCCTGGGGTTGGCCCGAAGTTAGCCGAGAGAATTATTGCAGCGCGGCAACAGCAACCTTTCACTTCTTTGGAGGATGTGGCACGGGTACAGGGAGTTGGGGACAAGATTTTAGAGAGATGGCGCGATCGAGTAACTTGGTAGTTAAGTTCGTACTCAGGACTTCATTCCTGACTCCACAAAGTTCGCACGCACTCAGGAGTTCAGTTTTCCCTTTCGCAACTCAGGATCAAAGACTCAAGTCCTCACTAGAAACCTATTGGATCTACTTTGACAACACATCAGCTCTCAAGTTAAAATAACTTCTAAACAAAATGCTATCTATTCACCTGAGAGGTAGAGAGAGATGGAACACGCCAGATTTGTTACGGGGAGGCCACAAATCAAATTTCTAGCTATTTTTCTGGGGGCAATTTTTTTGACGCTAGCAGCTTTCACAGTTAGCGCCCAGCAGAGTAGCGAAGCACAATTTAGGGTCAAAAACGAAAACGCTTTTAATATTAATTTAATTCAATTTAAGCGCACTGAATATGTAGGCCCGTGTGCCGGTACTGTCTTCTCCCCTGATTCGCAAAGCGCTCGATTTGTCTCCAGCAAGACTCCTCCCGGCCCTAACAGAAGGGTAATGATTAAAAATGTGACTGATGGCATGGAAACTAACCCCTATCCTTACACAGACCGAGGTTACAATAAAGGTGAGTTCTCCGAGGATTTTGGATTTAAGTTGGGTAACAGTCACAAAACAAGAACTTTTTCGGTTTTAGAGGGAGAAAATAAGTTTCTCTATGAAATTAAAGAAAATGACCAAGTTATAGAACAGGGTGCGCTTACGGCTGAAGTTTCTATACAAAACTTAGGTACTTTTCCCCGTCAGCAAATTTGTCAAGATCAGGTAGAATGTCGGGATACTTCTGATTGTCGCGATCGTAAAGGCAGAAAAAGAAGTTGCAGACAAGAGTGTTTTCCTGTTCAACAATGTCGCTGTCCCTAACTACTTTCTGTCCAAAAAATTTTTTATTTAATTAAGGCCAGAAGACAAAGAGGAATAACAAACCAGAAACAAGATAAGTTATTACTCGTTACCAGGCAGAGCCTGGTAACGCAGATCCGGAGGCTCTGCCTCCAATTTTCATGGAAGCAAACGAGGCAGAGCCTCGCTTACATCGGTTCCCAGGCACAGCCTAGGAACCAGTTAAGAAAATTGAGTTTTTGTGGAACAGGCAAGATGCCTGTTCCACGAGAAATCAAGTAATGGGGTGAAAGTAAAATGCGGCTCCTAACACGATGTATGTTGCTAAAAGCAACACTCCTTCGAGCCAATTCGATCGCCCGTCAAGACTAATTAGATTAGCAATTGTCACGGCAATGGCAACTGCAACTACTTCAAACGGATTGAAGTTTAAATCCATCGGCTGATGAATTATTAATCCGATAATTACCAACACCGGCGCTACCAGCAAAGCAACTAGCAAACTCGAACCCATTGCGACAGAAACTGACAAATCCATATTGTTTTTCATGGCAACTCCCACCGCAGTTACATACTCGGCCGCGCCGCCAACAATCGGCAACAGAATTACCCCTGTAAACAGTGGCGTCAATCCCAATCCTTTGGTAGTTTCTTCGACAACACCCACGAAAATTTCTGATTCAAAAGCAACAGCAACAGTTGAGGCAACTAGCACTCCTATCCACAACCACAAATTCGGTTTGTGCGTAGTAGATTCCTCTTTGGTATTTTGAGAATTTTCTGACTCGAGTTCTAGTAAGCTAACATCGTAAAGATAGCTGTGGGTTTTTAATGAAAATAGCAGAGTTAGAGCGTAAACTGCGATTAGGACGATCGCAGTTATTAAGGAAAGATTCTGAATGGCTGCGGGTTCGACTCCATTTGAGGTGTAAATTACCATTGTCGGCAGCAGGATGGCAATCACTGCTAGAGTCATTGTGGAACCGTTCACCCGCGCGATTATTGGCTTAAATTCCTGTTCTTTGTAGCGGATTCCTCCTAACAGCATGGAAAATCCCATGACTAAAAGCAAGTTGCTGATAATTGTACCGGTTATGCTGGCTTTCACAATGTCAATTAAGCCAGCTTTCAGAGCAACTATTGCAATAATTAATTCCGTAGCATTGCCGAAGACTGCATTTAATAAGCCGCCTATGGAGGGGCCTGTAACGATCGCCACTTCTTCTGTTGCTGTGCTCAACCAAATAGCCAGAGGTATAATGCCTAAAGCGGATGTGATGAAAACTGCGAGGGAACCCCAATGCAAATACTCAGCGGCGATGGAAATGGGGATGAAAATTAACAGCGCTATGGAAAGAATTTTTTTGATTGACATAGGAACTCGGATGGTGTAATGAAGGGTGAGGTCTAGTTACCGGGGCGATCGCAAAGTTGATTTTACACTATTCAACTATTCTCTGACAATTCTGGTGGCGAGTGCGATCGATAATTGGGAATTTTTAACCGCAAATGCACGCAGATCGAGGCAGATTAAATATAATAGAATTATATCGACATCGGTGAAAAGATATGTCTCAATCGGTAGTGCCAGTTGTTGAATCAAAGCAAATTGATACTTCACCCACCTTGACCTTTGAAGAATACCGATTTTATCAAACTGCTTCCGATCTACAATATGAACTGTACAAAGGCAAATTAATTCCGATACCAACCGCCACAGTTTTACACATCAAAATTTGCGAATATTTAGTTTACAAATTGCAGCGTTACCTAGCTGAATACAATCTTGATTTAGTAGCAAAAACAGGTTTAGGAGTAAGAACAGAAGAAGATACCTCTCGGATTCCTGATGTAGTTGTTTGCACTCAAAGTCTTTTGGAACAAGCTGCTGCTAGACCAAGTTCTGGTATCCTCGATTTTGAGGAAAAGCCGCTGTTAGTCATAGAGGTAGTGAGTCAAAATCGGCGCGCCGATTATGTGATTAAACGAGCTGAGTACGAACTAGCTAACGTACCTGAATATGTCATTGTTGACCCTACACCTCACAAAGAATTGGTGCGAGTTTTAGCCTTTCCTGAAGGTGAAGACATCTATACCCAGACTGATTTTAGGGCGGGGCAACAAATGGTGTCTGTAGTATTTCCCAATCTAACATTATCAGTGAATGAAATACTGTCTCCGCCATTAGTTGAAGGGTTGATTAAAGCAGAACAAGCTCGGTTCCAGGAACTTGAGCAGCAAGCTGCGGTGGAGCGCCAACGGGCTGATGAGCAGGGCCAACGGGCTGAAAGATTGGCGGCGATGTTGCTAGAATTAGGAGTAGATCCCGATCGCATTTAGGAGCTTAGATGACCCAGAATTCATGAGTTAATGGTTATTAGTTATATCAAAGCAGCCCTGCATCATAATTATTCAGATATCTATGCTCGACCTCTGCTTGAATTAGCTTCAATTTATTGTCATCTGCGGTTAATAAATTCTCTTTTTTTAACCGCAGATACAGGCAGATAAACACAGATTAACGCAGATGAGCTAGATCTATCGATCGGGCTTGATACTGTGCAACTATTCAACCCAACGCACCCGCACAAAATGAGCTTCGCGTCCCCAGAAGTCGTGACTTACAGTAATATCAACAACACTCAAATTAAACGGAATAGCAGTGGTGACGTATCGCTGAGCCAGAGCTCCCACATCAGGGGCTAACTGAGCCGCCGCCGCCGCCGCTGCACCCAAACCTAAAAGTTGCAGAATGGGCCCGCGAGGCAGGGCTAAATTGATGCCAACAGCAAGTCCTGCCGTTAGCAGCATTGCCACCGACAAATTCGTGCCACAGCGGGGATGTACAGCTAAATCCCACTCTCCGCTGGCAATCCGCTGCAAAGCCTCGCGCACTGCCTGACGCAACTGTGCAATGTTAACGTGGCCATAAAGATAAAACCCTTGGTCTGTGGACATCCCGCCCAATAACTCATTATCGGTTCTTGCTGTGGTCGCACCAAACGATTGGCCCAGTACCCAAACAGTAGCGTGTTCCAAAGCATGAACTTGGCGCAAAGTCAAGACTTCCTTCAAACCGGGCACAAAATTGAGTTGTCGCAACAAATCAGCATCTTGAGTGCGCTGCGGGGCAAAGTCGAAGGGAAACTGGCCGGTGCGGCCGGAAGCAGAAGCAGTAGTTGTCATATCAAAACGCCTCCATTAACTCCATTAAGTGGATATTTAACATTAGCAATTCGGTTGAGAAAAAGCCGGTCATAAATTATCAATAGTTTTGACTTTAAAACCTAGCAATGGCAGGTTTTGTGCAAAAATTATTAGCCCTCAACCTGCCCTTACTAATAGATCGCACTTATTCCCAGTTTATTGCTCTTGCCGCTGGCCGTCGCGGAATACTCCCGGAATTCGCCGGCCTCTGGTATCGATAATTGTGCCTTTACCGTGAGGCAATCCCTTGCGTAACTCTCCCTCATAGCGGATACCGTTGGAGAACGAACAGTTACCCCTGCCATCAAGTTCTTGAGTATAGAACTGTCCCGAACACCGACTGCCGTCAGCGCGGGTGAACGCTCCTGTACCTAAAGGCTTGCCTCCTAAAAATTGACCCACAAAGCGATCGCCATTAGCAAAAATGAATTGGCCTTGTCCCGTGGGCACGCCTACTTTTTGATCAAGAGAAAACGACCCCACATACCGATCGCCATTAGTAAAAATAGCTGTGCCGGAACTAACTTTGCCATCTCGGAATATGCCCTCGACGCGGGCGTCGTCCTTAAATATAAATTGTCCTCGACCATTTGGTTTGCCCAGACGGAACTGCCCCTCATAGCGATCGCCGTTGGAATATATGTATACCCCAGTGCCACTGGGCAAACCGTTAACGAACTGTCCGATGTAGCTATCACCGCTGTCATAATCGCACCTAACTCTACCTGTAGCGATAGCTGGCACGCACCGGCCGGTTCTAGCTTCTGTTCCTTGCGCCATTGAGGGCAAAGGATAAGTCGCGTAACTACCAATTCCCAACACTGATGCAACTAATAAAGCGATTCCACTGGTCCAAGAACGGGAAATCATCAATCAACTTGCTCCTATGCGCTGTTAGATATTATCTTCTTCTGTCCTTTGTCTTTTATCCCATTTGTTGTCAAAAGTTAGCTGAAAACCTCAATCATTTATCCTTTACGAAACTCCGGGCTTGCCATTGCGAAATACCCCCGGAAAGCGCCTACCGCTAGCATCGATCATCGTCCCGACACCGTGAGGCACTCCCTTTCGCAATTCTCCTTCATAGCGCGTCCCGTTGGGGAAAGTGCAGGTGACAGTAGCATCAAGTTCTTGATTAAAAAACCTGCCAGAACAGCGAGTGCCGTCTTTGCGTACTAATACCCCTGGGCCAAAGGGGGAACCTGCAAAGAATTGTCCTTCATAGCGATCGCCATTAGTATAAAAAAATTGACCCCGCCCTGCTGGTTGGCTGCTAATAACTTTAGTCTGAAGGTTCTGGACGACTCCGAAGTCTCCCACGTAGCGCTCACCGTTGGGGAAAACCACCGTCCCAGATCTCATCGTGCCGTCTTGGAACACGCCTATGTAGCGGCCATCATCTTTAAAAATGAATGTCCCTCTACCATTGGGCACTCCCCTCCGAAATTGTCCTTCGTAGCGATCGCCATTAGCGTAGACGTAAACTCCGCTGCCGTCGGGGAGGCCGTTAACGAAGTTTCCCTCGTAGTTATCGCCTGTCTCGTAATTGCATTTCACTCTTCCCGTAGGAAGGCTGCCTTGGCAGAAGGGAGAGCGTTTTTCTTCTTCTGGTTTTGGATCAGGTGTTGCTTGAGCCATTGATGGCTGGGGATTGAAGAGATTAGTAGCGCTGCCGATAGAAGAAGCAACTAATATCACCATCCCTAATTTTTGAATTGAACCGAGCATGATCAATCTCCTTTAACTTCAATTACTAATAGGGATTTTCTAGAAGCTAATACTCGCTGAAAAGTCGTCTATTTTTTAATCCCTGTACTAATTTTACCTTCAGGTTTGAGATCTGCCCTAAATGCAAAAAGGCAAAAATTAGAGTTTTTGCCTTTAGCATTTTTCCTGCTTTACTGTCAATTTTCAGCGTCGCGTTGAGCTATTCGGATTTGGGAGACGGCTAATAACTGCATTGGCTGGTTGTGGTTGGCGACTGGCGGGTTTTTCGCCCACACCTTTGGCTACCTCAACGCCGTTTTCCTCCAGAATCACGATCGGATCTGCTCCTTGCTTGAGATCGACCCGCTTCACCAACACTTGCCCGTTAGACAGCCGCTGCCCGACTTTGACATATCGGCTGGTTGGTTCATTCGGTACTTTGACAATCACTTGCGTCTCGTTCCCGACTTTTACCACGCCACTGACTTCAGTGCCTGTAGCGAGGTCAGTAGAAGGCGGTGGCGGAACTACTGGGATGACGGGAGGAGGCGGGGGATTTGGGTCTACCCACTGGGGGGGGCGCTTGTCTACTGGCAGTTCCGGCAGATCCGGCACTCCTATGGGTCTCGCTGCTATTGGCTGGGGCGGGCGCGGGGGTGCTGGAGGGCGACGCTGCGGATTCCGCGCATCTTGGGGTCTACTTGCTATTGGCCCAGTAGTTCCAGGGGGACGGGTGCCAGGACCTCTTCTTACCCTGGCATTGGGGTCTCTCCATTGGGGGGGGCGCTTGTCTACTGGCAGTTCCGGCAGATCCGGCACTCCTATGGGTCTCGCTGCAATGGGTTCGAGTCCAGGGGGGGATGTACGATTACGACCTAACTGAGGAGCATCTAGCCCCGGAACTATGGGCGGCAAGCCAATTTGTCCCCCGGTGCTGCCTCCGGGTAAGGAACCATTTCTGCCACCGCCACCGCCACCTAACCGAGGAGCAGTTGGCCCTGGAACTATGGGACGCGAGTCAATTTGCGCCCCATCACCTTCGGGAAGTAAATTTCCCGATCCATCTCGTAGTTGCTGAGTGCGTCCTCGACGATCCGTGCGTGACATGGGGATAACCGTCTGATTAGGCCTGTTAAGTGGGGGGGGAGCCAATAACTCGGGAAGTTCGGGTAGCACGGCAACTTGTCGCTGTGGCAGTTTGGGGAGTTCTGAGGTAGTCCCACCCGCTCCGTTGGCTCCTGGAGGGATTTGTAATACGATCGGCGGCAGCGGCCCAAAGGGGTCTAACTGAGAAGGATTGGCTGTCACAGGGCCTTGGGGCACGGGCTGAAGCGGAAGCGTTGGATTCCTGTCCTTGTTGTCGCCGATATTTGTTTGAGCCTGTCTGGCCCGTTCGTCTGGGTTGGTTGATCGAATTAACCCTGGAGGCTGGGCGGCTACTACTGGGGACGGGAAAGCCTGAGCTGCTGGGGTGGGGCTGGCAGAGGCGGTCGGAGATGGAGAGGCTGCACTGGGGCTGGGGCTGGGGCTGGCTGTGTTGCTGGCCTCGTCGCCACCGCATCCTCCGATCGAGAAAGCTAGTAGTCCTATAGTCGCAAAATATAAAAGTTTGTGCATTGCCGATCGCCCCCAAATGCTTAATTTCAAGATATCCAACAAGGCTATGCAATTACAGCCTGTTGCCGTTTATTAGTTTATCTGTGTTTCGATGTTATGTGATCGCTTGAAAATTGCCAAGTTTTCCTGATGATCTGATCGGACTCTTCGGCCGCTGGGTTTTCTGGAGCAAGTTAGGATATCAATGGCGGTCGTTGTGGGAAATATTGAATCAATCAAGGTATTTAGATCATGGCAAAAGTCATTCTCAAGCGGATTTGGCGATCGAGCTTGGTTTGTGCGAGCGTTTTGGTTGGTCTGGGATCGGTGGGGGGTGGCGAGGTGCATTCTGATTCACATCAGCCAGAAACTCAGGTGATGACATTGGTTTCCGATGTGAGTTCCCAGCAGCACGCGCGGCGGAGCTATCCCGAAGGGAATCGGACTATAACGGGATCGGGATTGACAACTGGCCCATTGTACTCTCAGTTTTGGAACCCATCCAATCCTGGTGCCAAACCGCGAGCAATTCAACCGGCGAAGCCACCGGGGAATCCACAGGTATTTCAAGCTAAAATCAAGCGTCGCGCTGGCGGGACGCCGGTGATTGATGTGGTATTTAACGGCAACAAGACTTTTGAGATGATTCTCGATACCGGGGCCAGCGGCACTTTGATTTCTCAGCGGATGGCTACTGCACTGGGAGTGAGGCCGGTGCGTACCATCAGAGCGGGGATCGCTGACGGTAGCGTTGTCGAGTTCCCGATCGGTCTAGTGCGATCGATCCGGGTTGGGGGTGCTGTGATCCAAAATGTCGAAGTGGCGATCGCCAAACAAATGCCAATAGGTCTGCTCGGTCACGATTTCTTTGGCAATTACGATGTCAAAATTAAAAAAGATGTTGTAGAATTTTATGTTCGCTGAAAGTGAGCGGAGTCGGAAACCGATTTTTGCTCAACTCGTGTCCTATAAAGTTATTCGCAGCCCGGTCAAGGCTTTTAAATTTATTTTTTGAAGCAGTAGCAAAATGCAACCAAGTGTGGTATGGTTTCTAGTGTTTCAACAGCCACCGACGGTTAAACTATCCGTGAAATCCGGCCACAAAAGCACGGCTGCTGTTGGTGAGATCGGTAACAGTCTGCGACAACGATTCACAGTACAAGCCAAGGCAATCAATTAAACAATTCGCCAAGCCGGTCGAAATAAGTTCCCAAAATGCTGTGGCTGAGGGAATTTTGGTTGGCATTGTTCAGCCGGAGCTTAGAAAATATGTAAACTGATTAGCGGCAGATGTTCCGCAAAATCGGCAATCATGACGATCGAGAAATTAATTATTGTAAATAAGGTATTCACATGGCACAAGCGTCTGTATCTCCTGTAGTGCTGATTATTCTAGACGGCTGGGGTTATCGTGAAGAAAAAGAGGGAAATGCGATCGCCGCTGCGAAAACACCCGTGATGGACAGTCTCTGGGCTGCTTATCCCAGAACTCTGATTAAAACATCGGGTCGGGCGGTAGGGCTGCCTGACGGGCAAATGGGTAACTCAGAGGTTGGTCACTTGAATCTGGGCGCAGGCCGCGTCGTTCCTCAAGAGTTGGTGCGGATATCGGATGCCGTGGAAGATGGTTCTTTGCTCAACAATCAAGCGCTGGTTAGGCTTTGCGAGAAAGTCCGGGCCACGGGCGGCAAGTTGCACCTGACTGGTCTTTGTTCTGAAGGTGGGGTTCATTCCCATCTCAGTCATATTAAGGGTTTGCTGCAATTAGCAAAGGCACAGGGTATTTCTGATGTCTGCATTCACGCGATTACAGACGGTCGTGATACTACTCCGAAAGAGGGTGTCGAAGCTTTAGGCAAGATTGAAAGTTATATCGCAGAGGTCGGGGTCGGTCGGATTGCGACCATCAGCGGCCGCTACTACGCGATGGACAGGGACAAGCGCTGGGATCGGGTGCAGCGCGCTTACGAGGTGATGACGACTGAGGGTGCTCCTGACGGTCGATCGGCTGTTGATGTCTTGCAGGCCTTCTATGCTGAAGGAGTGACCGACGAGTTTGCAGTTCCGACTCGGATTTCGCGCGGGGCGGTGGCATCCGGGGATGGGGTAATTTTCTTTAATTTTCGCCCGGACAGGGCTAGAGAATTGACTCAGGCTTTTGTATCTCCCGATTTTAAGGGGTTTGAACGGCAGTTAATTGAGCCGCTGGCGTTTGCGACTTTTACTCAGTACGACCCGAAACTGTCGGTAATGGTGGCTTTTGAACCGCAGAATTTGAACAATATTCTGGGCGAGGTGATTTCTAAGCACGGTTTGCAGCAGTTGCGGACGGCGGAAACTGAAAAGTACGCTCATGTGACTTATTTTTTTAATGGGGGTCTGGAAGAGCCTTTTATCGGGGAACACCGGGAGTTGGTGCAGAGCCCGATGGTGGGGACTTACGATGAGGCGCCCCAGATGTCGGCGGACTTGGTGACGGATGGGGTGGTGACGGCTTTGGAAAGAGGCATCTATTCGTTTATGGTGATTAACTACGCTAACCCGGATATGGTTGGTCATACGGGGATGATGGATGCGACGATAGTTGCGATCGAAACTGTGGATAAATGTTTGGGGCGGCTGGTGAGCGCCATTAGTAAAGCTGGGGGAACGGCAATTATTATTGCTGACCACGGAAATGCTGAGCAGATGTTTGACGAGGACGGGAATCCCTGGACGGCTCACACTACTAACCCCGTGCCGTTTATTCTGGTAGAGGGTGAAGGTCGGAAGATTCCGGGTCACGGAACGGATGTTCCTCTGAGGGCGGACGGTTGTTTGGCGGATATTGCACCGACGATTCTGGAGCTGTTGAGGTTGCCTCAGCCCCCGGAGATGACGGGACGCTCTATGATTCGATCGCCTGAGTTTGAAGTTCGTGCCAATCGCACTCCGGTGCGAGTCCGATTGTAGTAGGGCTGGGCGAAATCTCGCTAAAGGTGGGGACACGGCCTCGTGTCCATTGTTGTCTATTTAAGGTATAACCCATAGTCCGACAGGGGTTGAAACCCCTGCCTCATAGCGAAAGTCCTCTCAAGAGGACTGAGAAGAAAAATTTTTAAACTCATGAGTCCTCATAGCGAGGACTTTAGCTATTAGACAGGGAATTCATTCCCTGGCGGACTGGCGGACTAACAGCTTAATTTGACAACAATGGGTACTGCCGTGCCCCTAAGCGAGTTTGCGGGCGATCGACCAAATTTGATATCATAATAAATTACCGATTACTAATTACCAATTCCCCCCGATTATGAATATTGTTGCTGTGTTACAAGTTATCTGGTCTTTGTCTGCTTTAGGACTTGTGATTTTTGTGTTGCTGCACAGTCCTAAAGGCGATGGTATTGGCGGGATTGGCGGACAAGCTCAATTGTTTACCAGCGCCAAGAGTGCAGAAACAAGTCTGAACCGGATTACTTGGGGTCTGTCTATTGTTTTTATGGGTTTGACTGTGATTTTGAGTGCTGGTTGGTTGGCGCCTAAGTTATAAGATTTGGATTTTTAACCGCAGATGAACGCAGATAGACGCAGATAATATCAAGTTCATCTGCGTTTATTTTCGTCTATTTTCGGTTGCAAAAATGCGGTTGTGGAAAGTTACGGTAAAATCTCGATTGCTGGCTGGCTTGGGATTGGCTGTATGTTGTTTTAGCCTGATAATTTTTACTCAGGTTAATACTCCGGCTGCAAGTCTTTCTTCTCTCCCGAATAGTTTGCCGAATCCACAGCTTCACCCTTTGCCACCAACGCTAGCGAATTGGCAAGATTCCACGGATAGCGGTGATTATTTTGACCAGGTTAAGCCACCGAATTTCGGTCATTTGTTGTGGTCGAAGTTTCCAATTCAGGTTTATGTTGAGCGTCCTGTTGATGCTAATAAGTCTGGAGAATGGGTGGCGACTGTGTTGGATGTGGTGCGGGAATGGGGGGTTTATTTGCCTTTGGAAGTGGTGGATAGTTCGGAGGGGGCTGATATTAGGATTTTACGTCGGGCTCCGCCTTTGCGTCAAGGGATTTTGCGATCGCGCTCTGGAGAGGCTACCTATGAATTGTACGCCCGTCGGGATGGGGATAAAACTGTGTTATCTCATCGGTTTTCGGTTTATTTGAATCCGAATCAAGTGGGTAAGTATATTCCGGCGACGGCGCGGCACGAGTTGGGTCACGCTTTGGGAATTTGGGGCCACAGTTTGATGGAAACTGATGTGCTTTATTTTTCTCAGGTGAGAAATCCTCCGCCTATTTCAGCGAGGGATGTTAATACTTTGAAGCGGGTTTATGCACAGCAGACTCGCTTGGGGTGGGAATTTCAGAGACTCAGCGATTGAAATCGCATCTACACAAATTAAGTTCGCTTACGCGGACTAACAAAACCTAATAGTTAATAGGAAACATCAGGAAAATGAAAGATGAATGTTTTGGGATTGTGCCGATTTTTGGAAAGGAAGCTGATGCTTTGTTTTTGTTGATTCAACATCAAGCGGGACATTGGGCGTTTCCCAAAGGTCACGCGAATCCGGGGGAATCTCCAGCGGAAACGGCTAGGCGGGAATTTGAGGAGGAAACTGGTATATCGGATTTTGAAATGCTGGATGAGCCGAGTTTTACGGAACACTATTCTTTTGTTAAGGATGGGGAGCCGATTGAAAAGACTGTGACTTATTTTTTAGGTTTTGTCAATTCGATGGAAGTTGTTTTGCAAGAGGAGGAAGTTCAAAATTCTGCTTGGCTTGCTTTTGAGGAAGCGGTTAAACGGATTACTTTTGATGCAAATCGCCAAATGTTTGGGGAAGTTAAGGCATATTTGGATGGCAGGAAGTTAAGAGTCGGCGGTTGAAACCAAGGCTATACAAAGGAAGTCACTCTGTAAGAGACTAAGAAAATTGAGGCAGGATTTGGTATAAGTCAATATGGTTCAGTTAAGCCCGATCCCCTTCTTAAGGGGGGGACAAGAAGTTACTCAAAGTCCCCCTTCTTAAGGGGAATTTAGGGGGATCTCCGGGGAATAAACAGTTTTAACCCAAGCGTATTGGGGTATAAGTTCTGATAGAAAAACCCGGTAACTTTTGCGATACCGGGTTTATTAAGTGTCAGATTTTATGGGCGACTCCTGCCGCCAATCTGAGGTTATTTGTGGATTTTCTGAGCTTCGGCGTGGTGTTGCAAGCGAGAGAAAACGTTGTAGGCGTCGGGGCCGGGAGTATCGTGTTCGGCAGCGCCGTCGATGGGGCCGTCAATGGCTTTCCAAGCAGGAATTCCGCCTTTTAGTTCGGCTACTTTTCTAAAGCCTGCTGCGCGGAGAAGATTGGCAGCTTCGGCGGTTTGTTCGTCGTTTTCGCCGTAGATGTAGATGTCGCGGATGGGTTCTAAACTCGATTGTGCTCTAGCGACTAATTCGTCCATTGGCATCATTACGGCGCCGGTAATGTGGCTTTTGGTGAAGCTTTCAAAGTCACGGGCATCGATGATTGTGAGTCCGGGTTCGCCCCAGTCTAAACGGGCTTTGAGGTCGTGGCTAGATGCTTGAGCTTTTAAACCGGGAGGGGTGGGAGTAACGTCGGGAAGTTTTTCTTTGATGTTGGAAATTTGGTCGGGAATAGTTTTCATGGGTAAAATGTTGTTCAATGTTTTGATTGCCATTGCAATGTAACAAGAGGTTTAGGTTGAATTCGTCTTTCTAAAGGCTGAATCTGGCATTGAACTAAAGTCGCAGTTAAGCTGATTTGCTGGTTGTTAGCTGCGGTTGGGATCGCTACATTTGTTGAGGTTGCTAGAGTGTAGCGGGCTGTGCTAAAAATTGTTTCGATCGCATTTGGTGCAGAGAATTTGAACTGCGATCGCTCGTTTGATTCGCTATTTTATCAAAAGAACACATTTTAGTCAATTCCAATTATTTTTAAATGAAATTTGCATAAGTTGTGGGTAGCCTCCGGCGGAATTTTTCGGAAAAGTTTAAATGTTTCCCAGCAAGGTTTCTGGTAAGATTTGATAGTAAGAACAAGTATTTAAAGGTATAGATATGTCTGAGAAAGATGAAATTGCGGTGCCTAAATCTTTGACACCTGAAGAGCAAGCGCTTTGGGATGCGAAGGCTAAAGTTCGGGTACTGCTGAATTTGTGGGATTTGAGCGGCGGGAAGATGAAGGTGAAAAAGGGGGAGTTGACTAAGCGGATTGTGCGGACTAATGAGACGAGTCAGAGATATGTGGAAGTGCTCGGCGAGTTGCAGGCAAGTGGGGCGATCGAGTATTCGCTGGTAAATCGGGTGACGCTGGTGGAATTGACGGCGAAAGGGAAAGAAGTTTTAGCGCAGGGGCTCAAAAGTAAGGATTCTTTGTTTGAGTTTGATGGTTCTCAAATTGGTACTCGGCTGGGAAATTCTTTGTTGAAGTGGATTCGCCATCAGGATGGTGCGGCAAGTGTTGCGGTTGAGAAAGGGAAGGGGGATGTAGGGACGATCGCATCCTATGAAGATTTTAAGGCTGTGGCGATCGATGTGTATGACAGCTTGAACCGGGATTATAACTTAGACGATTTAGTGCCGATTTATCGGATGCGTCGGGCGATCGGGGAAATGGTAGGGCGATCGGAGTTCAATGAGTGGCTGTTGGAAATGCAGGCTAATGACATTTTTCAGCTTATAGGTGGTGAAATGACAGACATCACGCCCGATAAAGCTGAAGATTCCATCAAAACTGCACTTGGTGCACTCCGTTACTATGTCAAACGGCTAAATCCTTAAAATTGGTCTAAATCCCTTTGTAAATTCGTTAACCTCACACAAAAAACCATGACTAATTCTTCTTTTTCTTCCATTGAAGACCTGAACGTGGCTCTTTTAAATCAAAATCCATTTGCTAAACCTCCTTTTCTCAATGCTGGTGATGTTTGGGGCCAGGAATTCTTCGATGTTGAGACAATAAATGCCCACGCCTCTGATGCTGTATTTCAGGCACTCGCTCAAATTCGTGCTGGTCACTACAAGACAAGTTCCATCGCTATAACTGCTCAGGATGGAACAGGCAAAACTCACATTATTAGCCGCATTCGCCATCGCCTACAGGAGCATGGCGGGGGCTTGTTTGTCTACGCTAATAAATATGGTAATATCAATCAAATTAAGCAAGGATTTCAGCGAATATTGGCTGAGAGCCTCGGAAAGATTGGTAGAGATGGGGTGAGACAGTGGCAAGAACTAGCAACGGCAATGGCTAACAATGCTTTAAAGGTTTCCAAACCCAATGCTAAAGTTTATTCTCCTCAAGAATTATTGGAAAAATTTAAGGCAGGCACGCCCCAGCAACTAAAGAAGTGGGTTAAGGATCTAACAAAAGCATTTCTGCAAGCGAAAAGTGTTAACGATCCTGATATTGTCAAGGCAATTTTTTGGACACTCTCCGACGAGCAATCACTTTATGCAATCAAATGGTTAGAGGGGCAAGAACTTGCTAAATACAAAGCCGATGAGTTGGAACTACCAACTCAATGCCAATCTTTTGAGGCGGTTTTGCAAATCTTAGATTTGATTAGTGAGTACAAGGAACTGGTCATTTGCTTTGATGAGTTAGACACGCCTGATGCCTACGACGATATTAGTGGCTTACACATCAGTCAGATTGTTGCAGGACTAATCAAAGATTTGTTCCAAAATCTAAACCGGGGTTTGATACTGAGTGTAATGATGCCTCCTCAATGGAGCAATAAAATAAAGCAGCTACCTGGTGGAGTGTTCACTAAGGTTTCGGTTCAGGGAAATCCGATTGACTTGAAATACATGGATTCAGAATCAATTATTAACTTAGTTAGCTTTTGGTTAGACAAATATTATGAACGGCAAAACTTAATTCCTCATGAGCCAATTTATCCATTCACTCAAATTCAACTTAGCGAGCTTGGCAAAGGAAAACCCACTGCTAGAGAGGTTTTGAAGTGGTGTAAAGAAAATTGTAATCCTCCTATTTTTACGGGTGAAGGCACTAAAAATCCAGAGATTTCTAATCCCGTTGAACTTGCTTTTGTCAAAGAGCTAGAGGAAGACATAGGAATTTATTTAGAAGATAATTATCTGCTTGCTGATGCTATTTTATTTGGCTTTCAGAGTTTGATTGGTCAGACGGTGGAAAGGGTAACAGTTCAGGAAGCCACAGATAAAGTTAAGAAACGTGGAGGCAAGGATGATTACATCAATTTCAAAGTAATTGGCAAAGACAACGGAAAAGATGTAATCATTGGAGTAGCAGTGCTTCAGTATGCTGGTGGAAAAGGGTTAGGCTCGGGTTTAAAAAGGTTAAATGATTACCAAACTTTTAATTTAACTCGCGGTTGTTTGGTTCGTTCCCAGAGCAAAAAGATTACTTCATACATGGAGCAAAAGTATCTTGTACCGCTCATTAAACAACAAGGTGGAGAATATGTCCCACTGAAAGAAGATGAAATCAAACCGCTGTTAGCTATTCGGGCTGTTTATCAGAAGCGCGAAGTAGATTATGGGGTTAGTGAGGAGCAGATTTTCAATTTTATTGCAGAAAAAGGTGCTGAGAAAATGCTAGGGGCTAGCAACCCCTTGCTTAGAGAGATTCTGAGCGATCCGTCCTATGAGGTTCCTACCGATCTGATTGAAGATGAACCCGTAGCTGTAGCGGAGTCTATTATGGATGACTTATCGGAGTCAGAAGAATTAGATAAGTCCTGCGATAATTTACTGAGCGAGTTTAATTAAGGCTTCCTAAACTATCAACTTCATATTGGGACAAATACTCTCATGTCGCTAGTCAATATTGACAGGGCTATCCGTTTGCCGGCCCCAGACGTAGAAGCTTTAATCCAAGGGCGAATGATTGCAGCAATAGTTTGGCGAAGCTTTGATGCTGGAGAAAAATATGCCCTCTATCCAGCCGATAATTCTAATATGCCCTTGATGAAACCTAAGCAAATGAGCTTGTTTCCAGAGTCAGGGCAATTAGAACTCCCACTGGTAGTTTCCGATCAAGTTTCGATCAAAGCTTGGGGTAGGTGCGAATTGTGCCAAATGCTCAACGATTCTGAATCATTAGAAGCTTTGTCGCGATTAACCATCTGGACAACAGAGGCATTGCAGCAAATTCTCCAGCAGCGTCCTTTTATTTATTTAGCTTACCTGCGGGTTTATTTGCTACCTCAGCCGCTGGAAATGCCAGTGCATCCCAGCGGCAATTTTGTACCTTTGCCAAAATCCCTAAATGTTACTGATTCAACGCCAGTGTTGAGCGAGTCTATCTTTGCCAAACGCCGTCAAAAGCTGGAAAAACTAGAGCCGCCAGAACATCCAGAATTGGAAGAGTTGCAAAGTGCATTAGTGCATTTATCCACCACCAACCCAAAAGCCAAACAACTAGACGCAGAAATCAAAATATTTCTAGGTTGGAGTAGCGATAAGCCTGTAAAACCAATCAAACGGGATTTAGCTTGGATAAAGACTATAGCAGCTTTGGGAAATCGCACCAAAGAACTAGATAAAGACAAAAGCAACTATCAAGCAGGAACAGACTTTGAAATTGTAGTGCGCGATAGCCTTGAGTTTTTGGGATTTACCATAGATTATGCTCACAAAGGTGGTGCTGGCGGCTTAGATTTATTATGCTCAAAACCTTACCCCTTAGTTGGGGAGTGCAAAGCCGGTAAAAAAATCCCTAACGATACAGCAGTTCAATTGCTGAATTTAGGAACGCTACGGCTCAAAGATAAAGAAACACTCGCAAAAGCAACTAAGTTGATTATTGGCCCTGGCGTTCCAACTCCTCAACTTATGGATGCAGCAAAAGTACACGGTATGGCAATTATGAACCCTGAGACGCTGGAAAAACTGGTTAAACTTCAAAGCAAATATCCTAACTCGGTGGACTTATTTAAACTGAAAAAATACTTAAAACCGGGGCAATCTGATGATGAAGTTGCTAAATATATTGAGCAAGTTGAACAAGAAATTAAAGTGCGATCGCACGTTCTTTCTATTCTGAAAAAGTATCACGAAAATTCTGGTTCTGAACGAGCAAGTGTGGATGCTCTTAGCGGTGCGTATTCAATGTCTAACCCACCCAAGAAGTTGTCCCGCGAAGAGTTGCACCAAATTTTAATAGAACTTTCCTCACCTTTGACCGGTTTCTTAGGGCGAATTAAAGGCGAAGATTTAGGGCGCGATCGCTTTTATTTCCTGCGCGACTTGCTGCTAGATGATTGAGATATATCAAGGGCGATTCCCTACGGGATAGCTTCGCCGCGCGTACTTTATCCAATTTCCTACACAGCATCAGGATCTACGCCCAACTCCCGTAACCTCGCCGCCAACCTTTCAGCGCGTTGATGCTCCTCTTGGGCACGTTGACCCTGCTCTTGGGCGCCTTGACGTTCCATTGCAGCTTCCTGTTCAAGTTGCCGCAATTGAGCGTTTTCTGCCTTAACTAACTCCTCTACCAATGGCGGGTTTAGTATTTCATCCACCGATAAAACCAGATCGGGAAATACTACAGACACTATTTCCTCCCCAGGCAAGAAATCTGTATACGTGTAACCATCTTCACTTTCAATCAATGCAAAAAGCCTGATTTTTTGCTTACCAGCTTTAGGGTCAACTATGCAATATTCCGGCACATTAGCTAATTCGTACTCTCCGCGTTTAATCACGTAATCTTCGCGGCGATTTTCGCTGACTACTTCTACCACTAACAGCGGCTTTTCATCAAATTGTAGGATACCTGCACCGGGTCTAGCAGCAGCTTGTTCCAAAAGACTTTGAGTGCAGACAACTACATCGGGAATCCGAGATTTATCTTCATCGGTTCTCACTCCCAAGCCAGTTTTTACTACTAAGTCTAGATTGTGTTCAGCTAGGTAACGCTGCAATTGGTAAACTAAATATTCGCAAATTTTGATATGTAAAATTGTGACTGTTGGCATCGGGATTAATTTGCCTTTGTACAGTTCATATTTTACATCAGATTCTCCTTGATAAACTCGGTATTCTTCAAAGGTTAATGTCGGCGAAGTATCGAGCTGTTTTTCTGCGACTGCTGGCACAATAGATTGAGACATATATTTTTACCCATCTCTATAGTTTGCTATTATACTCAATTGTAATTTTAACACTCAAGACATCGATTACCAAAAGATCGATCGCCATTATTGACTTTCCAATAAGCACAGGCCGCAAGAGTTTTAATATTTTTCAAAATACAAATTAAATATTTGGTTCAGATCACCATTTGGGCGATCGCCTCAACAAGGCTGTAGCTGCCTCGCTGTCGAGAGGTTTAGAGAAAAAGTACCCCTGACCGTACTCGCAGCCGATCGCCCGCATTTGAGCCAATTGGACGGCGGTTTCGACCCCTTCTGCCACTACCTCCATCCCCAAACTGCGGGCCAGCATGACGATCGCCCGCACGATTTCCAAGTTTTCACCCGTTTCTCCGATGCGACTGACAAAAGAGCGATCGACCTTCAAAATATTAATCGGGAACTTGTGCAAATAACTCAGAGACGAATAACCAGTGCCGAAATCATCAATACACAGCCCGATACCCAAGTCTCTCAACTGCGAAAGCATCGCCGCCGCCGCTTCCCCATCTTCCATCACCACACTCTCAGTAATCTCCAACTTCAAACAGCGAGTGTCAACACCCGTTTCCTGCAAAACTTGTTTAATTTGCTCGATCGACTCCGGTTCCGCAAACTGCCTCCCGGAAAGATTTACTGCTACAGTCAGCGGTGAATTTACCTGTGGGAAATTCAAACTCTGCCACTGAATAATTTGGCGACAGCTTTCGTTCAAAACCCACAAACCCAGAGGCATAATTAACCCTGTTTCCTCCGCCATCGCAATAAATTCCATAGGGGAAACTAAACCCCGTTCTGGGTGCAGCCAGCGCACCAAAGACTCAAATCCGATAACAGAGCCAGTTTTCAAACAAACGATCGGCTGATAATAAACAGTAAAAGGACATTCCAATTTTAAAGTAGGCAATTGCGACTTCGGACGCTCCAATCTGCGATCGATTTCACTCATGGACGAGTTTTCTGCCGTCGTCCCACAGGCGAAATCCACTATCGAATATTTCAAATTTAGTTCTTCAACCGACTCCCGCAAATCGTGTTCCAAGTGCATCAAAGCCACAGCCTGAGTGTGCATCGCACTGGTAAAAACTTCGTAGCGAGCTTTACCGAGAGCTTTTGCCCGGTACATCGCAATATCAGCATCGCGCAAAATATCTCCCGGCCACTGATATTTGTCGGTACTCAAAGCAATGCCAATGCTAGCAGTAATTAAAACTTTATTACCTTCCAAATAAAGCGGTCGTTCGATCGTTTTGAGAATTGCCTTCGCTTGGGCGATCGCCTCATCAACACCGTGAATTTCTTCCAGCAAAATCACAAACTCATCTCCCCCCAGACGAGCCACCGTATCCCCTGGGCGCAAACAAGTCAAGAGACGGCGAGCCACAGCCACCAACAGTCGATCGCCCGTGCGGTGTCCCTGACTGTCATTAATCACCTTAAACCTGTCCAAATCGAGAAACAGCACCGCAAACTGATAGCTGGGATGCCGTTGGGCGCGGGCAAAAGCTTGGCCCAACCTGTCAGTCAACAAAGCACGGTTCGGCAACTCTGTCAGCGCATCGTGCAAAGCATCGTGCAACAGTTGTTCTTCAGCCATCTTGCGCTCAGTCACATCGTGACAGTTGACGACAATTCCCCGCACCGAAGGTTCGTTGATCAAATTCGTCGCCACCGCTTCCAACACGCACCAGGAACCGTCCTTGTGTTTCACTCGGTATTCCGCCATTCCCTGGCTAACTTTCGGCATTTGCATGACACATTTGAACACTTGATCGACAATCAGCAATTCGTCAGGGTGAATCAAGTCAAATATTGATCTGCCGAGGACTTCCGCCGTCGGGTAGCCCAAAATCCGCTCTAGGGAAGGAGAGACATAGCGGCAAAAGCCTTTCTCGTCGAGAATCACAATAATGTCTCTAGCATTTTCTATCAACGATCGAAAGCGCTTCTCGCTTTGCCGCAGCTCTTGTTCCGTGCGCTTCTGGTCGGTAATATCGGTATTCATGTAAATCAGACCGACAATTTTCCCTGTGCGGTCTTTAATAGCATCTGCCCGCAGCAAAACTTGCAAAGTTTCACCGCTTTTAGTGCGGTTGGTAATTTCACCAAACCAAGAATAACCTTGGGCGATCGTGTCGAGTACCTCCCTGGCGACTGCGGGGTCAGCAAAAACTGCCGATATACCTCCGGCTAGTTTACATTCCTCTGCCGTGTCCCATTCAAATAGCTGAGAAAACGCTTGATTGTGATAAATGTGAGTGCCGTTCGCATCGCTGATGCCGATCGCGTCACTCGAACTTTCCACCGCCTTGCGAGTCAGCACCAGAGCTTCTTCTGCCCGCTTGCGCTCGGTAATGTCAATCCCTACCAGACAAGCTGCTTTGCCCTGATCGTACTTTTGAGCCACAATCAAATAGTATTCCTCCGACTGTCCCGCGTCGGTTTGTACCTTAACGTTGAGTTCTTTAACCGCTTCCGTAGCGTCACCGGCAAAAAACTCCACCACAAAAGAGTTAAAATCCGAGCTCGCGCCCAGAAAACCAATATCTTGACCGACAAAAGCCGACGGCCGCAAACCATGCAGTTTCGCTAAGTGCTGGTTAACCCCCAAATAGCGCAAATCCGAGCTAATCCAAGATACTGTTCCCGGAACAGCTTCCAAAATCGTTTGCAGTTGGTCGTTAGCTTGCTGCAATGCTTGCTGCACTTCAGATATGGGTTCCGACAAGTCGGACTGAACTCCTACAAAGTGAGTTAAATGAGCGTTGTCGTCTCGCACCGGAGACAGCGACAATTTGCTCCAAAAAGGACTGCCGTCTTTGCGGTAATTTTTGATTGTTGTCTGGATTTCTCGACCTTGGCGCAAGGCGTCGCGGATCTTAGCTACGGTAGTTCGATCGGTATCCGGGCCTTGCAAAAATCGGCAATTGCGCCCCAAGATTTCACTCGCACCGTAACCTGTCATCCGTTCAAAAGCCGGATTGCAATAAATTATGGGACAGTCGGGTGCATTGGCGTCAGCAATGACAATGCCGCTGCTAGTAGCGGCCAAAGCTCGATCGCGTAGCCACAGGGCTTCTGATGCAGTATGGCGATCGCCGACATCCCCCACTTCACCTAAATTAGAAATTGACTGGTTCTCCCGATCTCCCATCAGCCGAACTTTCAAGCAAACCTTTACAATTTCCGAGTTGTTTCTTACTCTAACGTTTTTCAGGACTCGCGCAACGCAAATTGTATCTCCACATTTAAGTAAGCGGGATTTCACCTTACTTAGTGGTTAGTTGTATTTTGTACCCTTGCTGTTCGGCATTTAAAAAAGCACATCTTCACTTCTGCTGTGACAAACCCTCCATTCTTCTCCCCCTCAGACTCTCTCCCCCTCTCCCCTTCTCCCCGCGCCCTGGCAATCATGATCTGCAGCAGCTTATTTAGCAGGAGTTGCAGCTTGAGAAGTCGGCGGCGCAATATTAATTAATGGCAAAGTTCCGCCTCCTCCCATTACTGTCGGAAACTGGCCGTTCCATTTTTCAATTGCTTGCTGCTGCAAAATTTCGGCTGTTAAAGTTTGCCGCTGCAAGCGTTGAGCTTCAGCTTTACCTTTAGCACGGTTAATTTCAGCTTGAGCATCTTGGGTTGCTTTTTGAACTGTAAATTCTGCTTGTTTAGCTTCTTGTTCGGCTATTTGTTTGGATTCAATGGCTTTGCTAAATTCTGGAGAAAAGCCAAAATTTATTAACGAAACATCTCTGACGATGACGCCGTAAGGTTCCAAACGTTTTTTGAGGCTGTTGTCGATTTCTGTTTTGAGTTCCGTGCGCTTAGTGATAATTTCTTCTGCGGTTTTTTTAGAAGTTGCTGCTTTGAGAACTTCCGAAATTGCCGGACTCAGAATGCTGGTAACAATTTGTTCTTCGTCTCCCACTTGTTGAAAAACTTGATTAACTTTGGCGGGGTCAACATTCCAGTTGACTGCCAAATCTGTAGTAATGCTTTGCAAATCTTTGGATGCTGCATCTGCTTTCAAATCAGTTTTTTGTACGCGCACACTGATAGTTTTTACAGAGGTGACGATCGGTAAAATCGGGTGGATGCCTTCATCTAAAATCACGTCTTGAACTTTCCCGAAGCGCATCATGACGCCCCGTTCTCCTGCGCCGACGAGGGCAAAAGGTCTTAAAATTAAGGCAGCGATGATGAAGACGATGCCACCGACTAAGTAGAGAGCTAGGTTGTACTGAACACTTTGCACGGTTTTCATATGTTGATTCACCTATGTTGTGTTACTTGATGTTAGTTTTATATTCGATATTATCTAAAATTATAACTTCATGTTAATGGTGCAACACCTCATAAATTATTTTATTTTTTTTCATAAAAGTCATATAGTTGTGAGGGTGTGGGAACCTCTTAGCTCGATGAGCGGGTATGAAAAATGGGACTTGTATAGCAATCCTTGCAGGAGTCGTAAATTTTGACCCTACCCCAACCCTCCCCGCGGGTTCGGGGAGGGAGTAAGAAATTCACAAATGATTTAGGATTGCTATAGCTGGGTGAGATTATTGATGAATAAATGTTTCAATTATCTTGACAAAGTGGATTTTTTTAGATAAAGCAGAAGTAGATAGATAGCTCGATCGCTCTTTGACAAGCGATCAAATGGCGATCGGAAAGAGAAAGCTTTCTAGAAAGCGAAAAAATCAGAATTGAACAGCTAATTTTTGGGTAAATTTTAATGGTAAATGGCAGGTGCGTGCCACAAAAACCTTTGCGGGTTGCTGCAAGCCACGAAAGATAGAATTTCACTCTCCGACCTACAGACTCTATTTGTAGAATTGGCATCTGCCCGACTTCCTCAACCCTCCTGAGTAGAAAAAAAGACTCCTTGGGCAAGTTGGGAATTTGTAGCGAAAAACGATAAAAATCTGAGTTTAAAAATGCCCGAAAATAAGTTAAGCTTAGATGAGAACGGTTGAAGAAAAATCAAAATGTTGCAGCGACACCCTTGGCCGCAGACAATTGAAGAGGCGATCGCCATTCAAGAACAGCTTCGGTCAGAGGTAATTACCGAAAATCAACTGGACACAGTTCGGTACGTCGCCGGTGTAGATGTCGGCTACGACAGTGCAAACGACGTATCGCGGGCCGCTGTAACAGTTCTGAGCTTTCCAGACTTGCAATTGCAGCAGCAAGCTGTGGTTCGCAGTCCTACAACTTTTCCTTATATTCCGGGTTTCCTGTCTTTTCGAGAAGTGCCTGCAGTTCTCGAAGCTTTAGAAAATATCAGTTTGAGGCCAGACTTGATATTGTGCGACGGTCAAGGACTAGCCCATCCCCGCAGATTCGGTCTTGCGTGCCATTTGGGGGTGTTGACCGGGATTCCCACGATCGGAGTTGCCAAAAATCGATTTATTGGAGAACATTCAGAAGTCGGACTCGACCGGGGCAGTTGGCAACCCTTGCAGCTAGAGGGATCAACGGTAGGCGCAGCGCTAAGGACGCAAACAGGGGTAAAACCGATGTATGTTTCGATAGGTCATAAGGTAAACTTGATAAGTGCGATCGAGTACGTGCTGCGCTGCGCCCCAAAATATCGCTTACCAGAAACAACTCGATCGGCAGACCAACTAACATAGGGATCAGTGGCAAGCGCGGAATGCCTCAAAAAAAAAGTAAAAAGACCAAAAAAGCATCCGTCTTTGGACTTTTAATTTTTGAGGGGGCGCGGTTAAGTCGAAAAATCCTCTGAGTCTACTGCCAATCAGCTTTCGGTTCCATCCTTCCAGCGAACTAAAGAATGACTATACCTGAGAAAGAGGTATAAAAGTTGGGGGGTTTATAGAATGATTGAAAGACAGTAACCAGCTTAAAAAATTGGCGGCTCTAACTATAGTGCCCGGGCGTGAACTATTTTTAGTTCACATTTGTAAGTTATGAAATATTCATTCTGCGAGTTAAACCAAAAGCTTAGATTCGTCTGATGAGGTTTCATAATTTACCGTCGGATATCTCACCACTGACTGGGAGTAACCACGACAGTGGGAGGCGAAGGCGCGATCGAGCTAAAAAATCAGAAAAAAACAAGGAGACAGTCATGGCTGAGAAAAGCAAACGCGGATTCGCTTCTATGGATGCAGAAAAACAGCGCGCAATTGCTAGCAAAGGCGGAAAAGCTGCACACGAGAAAGGAACTGCACACGAATTCACCTCTGAAGAAGCCAGACAAGCTGGTCAAAAAGGTGGCGAAGCTGTCAGCAGAAATCGTGAACATATGGCTCAAATTGGTCGCGAAGGCGGTCGGAAAAGCCGCAAGAGCGAAGCTTAAGTCTCTCAAGGCTGGCCCTGTAATGAAAGATTGCATAGTTGCAGCGTGAGAGATACCACTAGGACAGTAAACGTTTGAGGAGGGGGGCGATCGAAGTTACCGAGGTAGTTCGATCGCCCAACCTCCAAAAATCGTCACTAGCGCACAACAGCCTCGCCAAGGTGAAAACCCCCCAGGAATTAGTTTTTAGCAATCGCTGGCAAATCTTGAACAGCAATTTTTTAACGAAGCTGCACTGCGGTCAATAATTTTGCGGGAAACAAAAGCTGACAAGCGCCATTAAGTCTCTCAAAAAAAGCCAATAGGAGCACTAAAAGCCCCGAAGTCAGGGCTTTTTTGTATAGGTGCACATCATATTTTTAGAAGTGCGATCGAGTCGGCGTCAATAATTCTAATTAAGTTTTTTGGTGAGGAACTCCGTCCTCAAAATAAATCAGCTAATATTTTTTTATTATATTTTTGAGCAAACTATACAATCATGACAAACCAGCTAACTTTAGCATGGACAGAAGCTGGGGTGCGTCAAACTCGAACAATTCAAAACGGACAGCCGAGCAAAAATCCGGGAACCGTGAGGCTAGGGCGCGATCCGGCGAAGTGCGATCTAGTATTTTCGCATCCCAGCGTATCGGGGCTGCACGTTGAAATATTGTTTAATCAGGAATTGCAGGAGTATGCAGTGCGGAATTTGCGCGAAAGCAATCCGCCCCTGGTAGATGGGAAAATTCTCGCCCAAGGCGAAGCAAAATTGAAATTGGGAAGCCACATCCATTTAGGGCAAGTGCAAATCGAGGTGGTAAATGTCACGGAGGTGCAGGTAGCCGCGCCCCAGACAGTTTTGCTGGGGCCTCCCGCACCTGGTAACTTTCAGCCGACGGGACCTTCAAAATATGGTTTGCAGTGTCCCAAATGCAGCCGAATTGCGCCTTACGCACAGTTGAATGCGGGGTGTCCGTGGTGCGGTACTTCTTTGGCGGCGGCGGCGAGTGTGATGATCTCTCCGTGAAAGTTTGAAAAACTCACATCTTGCACCATTCTCGCTTAACAGGCTTTTCGACCTGTTCCACAAAGAGTGAATTTTCTTGTGGAACAGGCCGAAAAGCCTGTTCATAAAAGGCTAATTGACAATGGTGCCACATATGAGAAAAAGGGAAAATGGGGCTATCCGCTAAACACTCTCAACTTCAAAAATCTTTTTTTTGCAGAAAGCTCAAAGCCGATGGCTGATGTTTAAAAAATAATCATGAATTCTCAACCCTTGCGCCTGCGACTGACTTGGACAGATACACCTACGGGGGATTGTCGATCCCCCATACTCGACTTACCCATCGCTTTGGGACGAATTTTTGAAGCTATGCCCGCCACTATCAACGGGAAACGAGTTTCTCGAATTGCCCTCAGCAGCAGTCAAGTTTCTCGCTTTCATGCAGTGATTGGCAGCGAAGGTAACAGTATTTTACTTACTGACACGGGTAGCCGCAACGGTACTTTTGTTAACGGCATTCGCCAAACCCGGTGCGTGCTGGCAAACGGGGATATGCTGCAAGTTGGGCCCTACGCGATCGGCATTTCTTTTGCTGTTAATTCCCTAGAAACGCCGTCGGTCAATTCTCACATTTTCTTTAACCCGCAGACCAATGGGCCAGACCCCGCGTTGGGGCCGCAAATAATGTCGCAGGTTTCTCAAACAAGTAGTAGGGGAGAATTTCCGCCGATCGCATTTTTGCACGCTTCTCAAGTGTCAATGCGATCGCTCCAATCTATGGGACTCCCTGTGACAGAAGTTGATTGGGCTGCCGTTGGCGGCGGTTTGGGCAGCTTTATTTGGGTGGATTTGCTCAGAATTTGCGGCGTGAAAATCGATCAAATTGCGGTTTTGGGCATGGAAAACCAGCCTTACGCCCGCTATCTGCG
Organism: Microcoleus sp. POL10_C6; assembly: GCF_036701585.1. Classification (NCBI taxonomy): domain Bacteria; kingdom Bacillati; phylum Cyanobacteriota; class Cyanophyceae; order Oscillatoriales; family Microcoleaceae; genus Microcoleus; species Microcoleus sp. POL10_C6. Next base: position 38,646 of record NZ_JAUBRB010000021.1, read on the forward strand.
TTTGTGCCTGAATTCTCAAATTCCGCTGCGGGAACGCCTACGATCGAATTCTGACTCTTGTCCAGACAACATTTGGGGCTGGCCTCCCTATGCTTTGCGGGAAGCTTGGCAGGAATTGCTCAAAGGGCGTTTGGGGATGTCGTTGAAGTTGATGTGGCAGGTGTTTGCTGAACCGACTTTTGCCGAAACTTATACGCCTCGCGCGGGGAATGTGTTTGATTCTATTGACAGGGAAGTCGATCGAATTGGGTGGAATCAGATGTTTCGCTACGGTAGAGTGCGGGGAATTCGCAAAACAGATGACGGCAGGTACGCGATCGCTTATTCTCGATCGAATGCGGATCACCGCGACCACGCTTTTTTAATCGCCCAATACGTACACTTAGCTACCGGCTATCCTGCCATTCAATTTCTGCCGGACTTGCAAGCTTATCGCGAAAAAACCCAGGATTTTGACTCGGTTGTCAACGCTTACGAAAAGCACGACGGCGTTTACGAAAAATTGGAGGCCAGTGGCGGCAGCGTGTTAATTAGAGGCCGGGGAATTGTGGCTTCGCGGGTGGTGCAGCGAATTTACGAAGCGCGACAGCGGAACCGCAATATTCAAGTATTGCATTTGATGCGATCGCCCAAACCTCAAGGAAACAAATTTAAACTCGCTCAGCGAAGAGTGGAAAATCACTACGAATTTCAACCTTTCAACTGGCCAAAAGCTTGCTGGGGCGGGGAACTGCGAGTAATTTTGGAAAAAGCCGCCCCCGAATTTCGCCCGCAGTTGCTCACAGACTGGGGCGGAACTACTACAGCCCAGCGCAGCGACTGGCGGCGGATTGTCAAAGAAGGTTTAAGTCAAGGATGGTATCAAATTACCTTCGGTGAAGTCGAGCGAGTCGAGCGCGACAGTCAAAACCGCACGGTGACGTACATTCAGGAGAAGGAACTTAAAGGGCAAATTAAGTTAGAAGCTGATTTTATTATTGATGCTACGGGTTTGGACGCTAAGGTAAAAACCAGTCCCCTGTTAAACGATTTGGTAGCTCAATATAATCTTCCCCTCAACGGTTTGGGCCGGCTGAGTGTTAACAACGATTTTGAAGTGCCCGAATTGCGGAATTCTTCTGCTAGCAATACAGAAGGCCGGGTATACGCAGCCGGCGCAATTACTTTGGGAGGGCCTTACGCGCCCGTAGACAGTTTTCTGGGCTTGCAATACGCCGCCTTGCGATCGGTTGAAAGTCTGGCCGCCAACCGAGTTGCAGGTGTGCGGAAATTGAGCGTTTGGCGATCGTTCGTGCAGTGGTTGAAATGGATTTTAAATAAATCTCCAGATTGATTAGAAACAAAACCGTTTCGCATTCAATCTAAAATCCAAAATCTAAAATCCAAAATCGAATGACTCCCACCTTATTTGGCCGATGGCAAACTCGAATATTATTATTTGCGACTGTAGGGGTTTTAGTAACACTGCCATTTTTTCTAGGTTTAATCGCTGGTAAATCAGGCTCGCTCTTTTTCTGGATTTTAGGGTATGTAGCGATTTTTGGTATCGGCTGGGATGCCTTATATATCTACATTCAGCAATTCCGATGGGATCGAGATTGGCCAGGCGCATTTCAATTGCTCGCGGGAATTTGGGAAGCACTTTTTGTGCTATTTTTAATCAAAATTATCGGTTTACCGGGGATACCTGCACAAGATTTTGACTTGGGAGCTTTTGCTTTGCATTATAGTTTAGTGTGGCTGGCCATTTATCTGGCATCCCAAACACTGATGCGGATTTTGTTTCCCCACTGGCGTTTCCGTGGCGGCCAATGGTTGTAATAATATTGTGTGATTTTTGTGATGCCTGTAGGGGGGTTTTTACAATCATAATAATCACCTCAAATTAATAATCTCATAAACCCGCCCCGCCCCGGTCAAATACCAATTACCAATTCCCAATTCCCCATGCCCAATTCCCAATTCCCCATCCCCTGTATTTTCTCATTTTTTTCGGGTTCTGGCTTGCTCGATTTGGGCTTTGAGTCGATCGGCTTTAATGTAGCGTATGTCAATGAAATTTTCCCACCTTTCATGCAAGCATACCGCTATTCTCGCCAGTGCCTGAATTTGCCGCTACCAGAATACGGATATTGCGAAGGAGAGGAAGCAGATGTAACTCGACTTGTAGGGGGAGAAGCAGCTTTTCGCCTGCGGGAATTGATGCAAGATGCGCGCAAGCATCACGATATTGTGGGATTTATCGCGGGGCCGCCTTGTCCTGACTTTTCTATTGGTGGCAAAAACCGAGGTGGGGAAGGAGATAAAGGCAAACTTTCCGCTTCATACATTGAATTGATTTGTCAGCAGCAGCCAGATTTCTTTTTATTTGAAAATGTCAAAGGTTTGTGGAGAACCAAAAAACATAAAGCTTTTTATGATGCACTAAAACATCAGTTGGCGGATTCGGGATACGTTTTTGCCGAACGTTTAATTAATGCGATAGAATACGGGGTTCCGCAAGATAGGGATAGAATTATTTTGATTGGACTTAGAAAAAACCTTGTCAAAAATCTGGGCATTTCCCTAGAGGAAAAAAGCCCAATGCTAGCCGAAAGTGTATTTCCTTGGCAAAGTCAGGTATTATATCCCAAATCAGAAATTTTTTCTCATCCTTGGCCTGAGAGAACAGCCTTTGCAGATGATGGTTTCGTGCCTTGTCCTGATGGCATTCCCCAAGCTTTAACGGTAGAATTTTGGTTCCAAAAAAATGACGTTCTCAACCATCCCAATGCCGAACACTATTTCCAACCCAAAGCAGGCCTTAAGCGTTTTGCTTCCGTTGATGAAGGAGATGATTCAAAAAAATCTTTCAAGCGATTGCACCGATGGCGTTATTCGCCAACAGCTTGTTACGGCAATAACGAAGTTCACTTGCACCCTTACAAACTTCGCCGGCTTTCTGTTGCAGAAACACTAGCTATTCAGTCACTGCCAAAAGATTTTGCACTGCCGGCTAAGATGACATTGACTAATATGTTTAAAACTGTTGGCAATGGGGTTCCTTATTTAGCTGCACAAGGTATTGCCAAAACAATTTTACAGTTTTTATCTCACTAAAAAAACCGAAGAGCCCGATACCAGACTTCGCAGATTGTGTGGGTATCTAAAACTATTTGTAGCGATAAGGGGCGCATTGCACACCCTATAATTATTAAAATTCCCAATTACCAGACCTATGTCGTTTAACAGAGAAGTGTTATAATAAACTGTTAAGGTTGAAAACCTATATTTTTTATTTGCCTGCAATTCGCCATGACCGTTAAACCCCGCCGCTATCACATCACTACTTTCGGATGCCAGATGAATAAAGCCGACTCGGAACGGATGGCCGGCATTCTGGAAAATATGGGCTTTGAGTTCTCGGAAGACCCGAACGAAGCTAGCTTGATTCTCTACAATACTTGCACGATTCGCGACAATGCCGAACAAAGAGTTTATTCTAACCTCGGAAGGCAAGCTCATCGCAAACGCCAAGAACCGGGTTTAACTTTAATTGTAGCTGGATGCGTGGCGCAGCAGGAAGGTGAAGCGCTGCTGCGGAGAGTGCCGGAATTAGACTTAGTAATGGGGCCACAACACGCTAACCGACTTGAAGATTTGCTGGAACAAGTTTTTGAGGGCAATCAAGTTGTGGCGACTGAAGCTGTTGAGATTATGGAGGATATTACTAAGCCGCGCCGCGACAGCAAGGTGACTGCTTGGGTGAATGTAATCTACGGCTGCAATGAACGCTGCACTTATTGTGTTGTCCCCAATGTTCGCGGGGTTGAACAGTCGCGAATGCCGGAGGCAATTCGGGCGGAAATGGAGGATTTGGGCCGTCAAGGTTACAAGGAAGTAACTTTGTTGGGGCAAAATATTGATGCTTACGGACGCGATTTGCCGGGGACAAAACCGGACGGCAGCAACCAGCATACTTTGACGGATTTGCTTTATTTTGTGCAGGATGTGCCGGGAGTCGATCGCCTCAGATTTGCTACTAGCCACCCGCGCTATTTTACGGAGAGATTGATTAAGGCTTGTGCTGAATTACCGCAGGTTTGCGAACATTTTCACATTCCTTTTCAGTCGGGAGATAATGATATTTTGAAAGCGATGTCGCGAGGCTATACTCAGGAAAAATATCGCCGGATTATTGATACCATTCGCCGTTATATGCCGGATGCTTCGATTACTGCGGATGCGATTGTCGGTTTTCCTGGGGAGACAGAAGCGCAATTTGAAAAGACTTTGAAGTTAATCGAAGATGTTGGTTTCGATTTGGTGAATACTGCTGCTTATTCGCCGCGCCCTGGGACACCGGCCGCTTTGTGGGAAAATCAGTTGAGTGAGGAGGTGAAAGCCGATCGCCTGCAACGAATCAATCATGTAGTCACAACAACGGCGATGGAACGATCGCAGCGCTATTTCGGACGCACTGAAGAGGTTTTGGTGGAAGTCCAGAATCTCAAAGATTCAACTCAGGTGATGGGACGCACTCGCGGCAATCGTCTCACATTTTTTAAGGGCGATATTGCAGAATTAGCAGGTAAAATTGTGCGGGTTAAAATTACAGATATTCGCGCTTTTAGTTTGACGGGAGAAATGCTGTAAGCTGTTGGGGCATTTAAATTGTATGTCAAGAAATAATCAAACTATGACTGGGGAGTTTCTTCGAGGTCGCCCGCAATATACAATTTAAATTTGCAACAGCTTATGCTTAATTCCTAGTTTCTGTCGCATACTTCCTGTGATAGCTGCGCTAACTGCGTGTATATTTGTCAAAAAGTACCGGGAGTATTAAAAAATGACAACGATGCGGATCGGGCTATTGTTCGGGGGGCGATCGGGCGAACACGAAGTCTCAATTAGTTCGGCGCGGGCGATCGCCCGCGCCCTCGCTGCGGAGGAAAATGCTTCTAAATACGAAGTTCTGCCCTTTTACATCCAAAAAAACGGCCGCTGGCTGTCGGGAACATTACCTGAACAAGTCTTAGCCACAGGAAAACCTCTGGAAATAGAGGAACAAACAGCACAAGACGACTCTCCCGCTGGACAGTTTCCTAATTTTAATGCTGTAGATGTTTGGTTCCCTGTTTTGCACGGGCCAAACGGCGAAGACGGTACGGTGCAAGGATTGCTGAAATTAATGCAAATTCCTTTTGTCGGTTCCGGGGTTTTAGGTTCGGCGCTGGGAATGGATAAAATTGCCATGAAAATGGCTTTTGCTCAGGCTGGTTTGCCGCAGGTAAAATACATCGCTGTCAACCGTTCCGAAATCTGGTCTAATCCTTGCGTTTTCCCCAAACTCTGTGATAAAATTGAAGCAGATTTGGGCTATCCTTGCTTTGTCAAACCGGCGAATTTGGGTTCGTCTGTGGGAATTTCTAAAGCTCGATCGCGCGCTGAATTAGAAGCAGCACTCGACAGCGCCGCCAGCTACGACAGGCGGATAATTGTCGAAGCGGGTGTGGTGGCTAGAGAATTAGAATGTGCAGTTTTGGGTAACGATAATCCCCAAGCTTCAACGGTGGGAGAAATTAGTTTTCAAAGCGATTTCTACGACTACGAAACTAAATATACCCAGGGACAAGCCGACTGCTCAATCCCGGCAAAAGTCAGCGGTGCGATCGTCTCGAAAATCCAAGAAATGGCAGTGCAAGCATTTTTGGCTATAGACGCAGCAGGTTTAGCGCGAGTAGACTTTTTCTACATTGAATCAACCGGAGAAGTTTTGATTAACGAAATCAACACTTTCCCCGGCTTTACAGCTACCAGTATGTATCCGCAGATGTGGGCAGCGGACGGCATTTCTTTCCCTGAATTAGTAGACCGTTTAATTCAATTAGCTCTCGAACGGCACGGGGAAAAAGGTTGAATCGCCAGTTGCAAACTGCTGCCTTGCCAACAGCAAAAAATATTTTTTTCGCAGGTGATATATCCATACCAGCGGAAACGATATAACATGGTTGTGGCAGGCAGTGCCTGCCAGTAACCAAATTTCCGCTGCGGGTCGATCAACTGGGAATTTTCAGCGGTCGGGTATAAATAAATGCACTATAAAATGGTTAACGGAGAACGGCAAATAGCAGTGTCAATCTCACATCTTGCATCTCAAATTTTAACTCGGTTAACTTAGATGAGACGTTTCACTCAACTGCCGCAGTGGTGGACTTACGGACTGGTATTTCCCCTAGCGGTACTCAACTGCTGGTTAGCCCTCCTAGTCTTTGAATATTTTCGCGCGCTGATTACTGTTTTGGTAGTGGCTACAGTGCTGTCTTTTTTGCTAGATTATCCAGTGCGCTTTCTGCACAGATACGGCTTGAAGCGCGATCGAGCAGTTTTGTCGGTATTATTTTTGACTTTACTGGTATTGGTAGTTTTAGGTGTAACTCTGGCCCCGATTCTGCTAAACCAAATCACTGAACTCGCCACCAGACTGCCGACTTGGATAGTTTCTGGCACAGAACAGATTGAAGCATTCCACAATTGGGCAGAAAATCGCAATCTCCGCATTGATGTCAGCGGTTTGACTACCCAATTGAGCGATCGACTTTCATCTCAATTGCAGTCTCTCACTGGCGAAATTCTCAAATTTGGCTTGGGTGCTGCAGACAGCCTGTTGAATTTCCTCCTCACAATAGTCGTGACATTTTACTTGCTCTTGCACGGCGATCGCGTATGGGAAGGATTGTTTAAATGGTTTCCCTCCAAGCAGAGCCTTCAATTGCGAGAGTTGCTAGCGCGAAGCTTCCACAACTACTTCGTCGGCCAAGCAACTTTGGCGGGATTGATGGGATTGTCTATTACTGTTGCTTTTTTAATTTTGCGAGTTCCCTTCGGACTTCTGTTCGGTTTGGGAGTGGGTGCAATGACTATGATTCCCTTCGGGGCACCTTTCAGTATTTCCATTGTCAGTTTGCTGATCACCTTAAACAATTTTTGGCTCGGCATCACAGTTTTAGCTGTCGCTACAGTAATTGAGCAAATAATTGAAAGCGGGGTTGCTCCTCGGTTATTAGGCGGTTTTATCGGCCTCAATCCTGTGTGGATTTTAGTGGCGCTGCTGGTGGGGGTTAAGGTGGCAGGAGTAGCAGGTTTGTTAGTGGCTGTGCCGATGGCTGGTTTTATTAAGAATACTGTTGATGTTTTGGAAATTTCGAGGAACAAGTCGAGGGAAATCGATTCGGTTAGTTCCATTGAACCTATGGAGCAATAATATTGCAAACTCCGTTTTTATCTCAAATTTTAACAGAGTTTGGGTCGGCTATTTTAAGTTGGTTTAGTTGATATTTTAGCTTGAGGGTTTACAGTTTTTTTACTTCCTGCTTTAGGTTTAGGCTTTCCGCCTGCTTTAGCTAATGGCATGGACGCAGGCGGTATTAAAAACCCGGTTTCTACCTTAACGTCGATCGCTCACAACGAATATTTGGCGTAGAAACCTGGGTTTTTGGAGTCCAGGGTTGTTGTTGACTTCGGATATCAATCCTGTGAAATTTTCACGGGAAATGCGGAATATGCGAGCTGGCTACCGTAGTTTATATTATCGCACTCACACAGCAATTCACCAGTGCCGACTCAGCTCGATCGCACTCAAAAGCTGGAATCAACACTTTGCTTACGACTGTCCGGTTTCTACCCCACCTGGTAGGGTAAACCCCACCAGTCAAACAGACATCACAAATGCTTGAATTAAAATTAAAGCTCCTTTACTTCTAACTTAATTACAGTAGGTGCTAAAAATGCAAAACCATAATTATAACTCTCGCTCTAACTGCCATCAAATCAATACTATGTCAACCAAAAATATGCCTGCTACCACTGTGACTTCTCGCCGTTTTGCTTTACCGAAAAAACTGGCTTTTTTATCCCTTATTTTACTCGGCTCCACCGCAACTGTTGGCTGCAACGCCCTAACTTCTCAAGTTCCTGGAAGTTCTAACGCCATTCAAGCTGAACCTTCAAGTACAGCGCCAATCTCAGCATTGCCTGCAAATATACTGCCCTCTCAAGACTCTAATTTTGTTACTAAAGTTGTGCAGGAAGTCGGCCCGGCGGTAGTGCGGATTAATTCTTCTCGCACCGTGACGAACCAAGTTCCAGATGAGATACCTGAGCAATTCCGCCGCTTCTTCGGTTCCGAATCTCCGATTGCACCGGGAAATCGAGTAGAACGGGGTTCTGGTTCGGGTTTTATTTTTGGTTCCGACGGTCGCATTTTGACTAACGCTCACGTCGTTGACCGCGCGGATACGGTGACGGTAAAACTGAAGGATGGCCGCGAATTTGTCGGCAAAGTTTTAGGCGTCGATACAGTTACTGATGTGGCTGTTGTTAAAATTGAAGCTAACAATTTGCCTGTGGTGAGTTTGGGCAAATCTGAAGAATTAGAGCCGGGAGAATGGGCGATCGCGATCGGCAACCCCCTCGGTTTGGACAATACTGTCACTGTGGGCATTATTAGCGCTACAGGCCGTTCTAGCGCCGATGTCGGTGTTCCTGACAAGCGCGTCAGCTTTATTCAAACCGATGCTGCGATCAATCCCGGCAATTCCGGTGGCCCGCTGCTGAATCAGCGCGGTCAAGTTATCGGCATGAATACGGCGATTATTCAAGGCGCTCAAGGATTGGGTTTTGCTATTCCGATCGATCGAGCACAACAAATTGCCGACCAATTAGTAACAACAGGAAAAGCCCAACATCCTTATCTCGGCGTTCGGATGTTGAGCATTACTCCCGAAGTCAAGGCAGAATTCAATAAAAATCCCAACACCAAATTGAGGCTGACTGAAGATAAAGGCGTGTTAGTTTTGGGAGTTGCGAAAAATTCTCCGGCGGCACAAGCTGGAGTTCGCCTTGCCGATGTGATCAAGAAAATCAACGGTACAGAAGTAACTGATGCTGGCAGCGTACAAGAAATTGTGGAGAAAAGTACAGTGGGCAGCGATCTACAGCTTGAATTGAGCCGCGGCGGACAACCTGTTACTGTGGCGGTGAAAGCGGGTGCTTTTCCAGCGGATCAGCAGCAGTAGAATTGTTGATTGAAACTGAGATATTGCACCATTGTCAATAATCCTTTTAGGAACAGGCATCTTGCCTGTTCCACAAGAAAATTAATCTCTTGTGGAACGGGCATCTTGCCCGTTCTTGAGAATGGTGCAAGAAGTGAGTTGTAACCGGATTGTGCTGTGAGACGGGGTTTAATCCCCCGTCGGGATGTCGTAGTAATTATACTAAGTTACCATAATTTATATTGTTTATTAAGAGGTAGAAAAATGGCTAACATTAATCGGAGGCGTAATGAAAATATTAATGGTAACTTTTATGTAGACAGTACCTGCATTGACTGTGATACTTGTCGGTGGATGGCACCTGAAGTATTTGGTCAAGCGGGAGAACAGTCTGCGGTTTACCACCAGCCAACTAATGAAACTGAAGAAATACGATCGCTCGCGGCTCTTTTGTCTTGCCCCACAAGTTCGATCGGCACTGTAGAAAAACCCAAAAGGATCAAAGAAGCCCAGCAACTGTTGCCCGCACTCGTAGCAGAAAATGTCTATCACTGCGGCTACCACTCAGAGAAATCCTACGCCGCAGCCAGCTATTTAATTGTCCGCCCCGAAGGAAACATTTTAGTTGATTCTCCTCGTTTTGTGCCGCCGCTAGTCAAAAACATAGAAGCAATGGGCGGCATTCGCTATATGTACTTGACTCACCGCGATGATGTGGCAGATCATCAACAATACCGCGACCATTTTGGGTGCGATCGCATCATTCATTATGACGAAATTAACGCTGATACTTGCCGTGTAGAAATTCAATTGTCGCCCAGCGAACCGTATCAACTAGCAGACGATTTGTTGATTATATCGGTGCCAGGTCACACGAAAGGTCACACAGTTTTGCTTTACAATAACAAGTTTTTGTTCACCGGCGATCATCTTGCTTGGTCGGAAAGTTTGCAGCAGCTAGTTGGGTTTCACGATGTCTGTTGGTATTCTTGGCCGGAACAAATCAAATCAATGCAGAATTTGGCTAATTACTCGTTTGAATGGGTGTTGCCGGGACACGGCCGCAGGTATAATGCCGATCGACAAACGATGAGCGAGCAAATGCAAAAGTGTATTGCTTGGATGCTTGATGCTTAGTGCGATCGGGTTCATAACTCCGACTCAGCCAGATTCATTTGACCCCGGTAGCCTGTGAAAATCCGACTGCCATCTTTGAGAATATGAATCTCCATCTGATCGCTCGCCCAACTCAGTTGATCCTGAAGCGCAGGATTGAAAAGATGTACCCGTTGGTTGCTGGAAGAAACGAGAGAATCGGGTGAGTTGACTGCCAAAGACTGCACATACGCACCATCGATTAAAATATCGAGTTGTTCGAGCAACTCCTCAACACCGGCGGGCCTCTGTTCCGATCGCAATTGTTCTAACGTGAAGCCAGTAAACGACATGACATTTAATCTCGCTGCTTTCACTTGGCGTGCCAAATCTGCCAAGGCTGGAGCTTGCCAGAAGGGTTCTCCGCCCGAAAACGTGACACCTCGATTGCGAGGATTGCTGAGAATCTGCTGAGCAAGAACATCAACCGCAATTAATTGATTAATCTCAAAGGACCAGGAAGCCGGATTAAAGCAGCCTGGACACTCCCGCAGACATCCTTGCACCCAGATCACGGCTCGACAACCGAGCCCATTCACTTCCGACTCGTCTACATATCCCATGATGTTGAGATAGCCTGGGGGAATTTCTAAAAGCTGAAAATATGGGTTTGTTTTCTGAGGTTTCATAGCTTCTCTGCCTCTGGTTTTAATGATGGGTAACGCACTGGAATTCCTATCACACGTTCAATGCGATTGCCAAAAACCTGTAGCACTTCAGGATGGACTTGCTTCAGTTGCCTTGTCGGATATAAACAGGCATTGGGCGGATCATTCCCTCGTGCTTCTAGCTGATGCGTCAGGGGGCAAAGTCGCGTCGGCGTGTTGAGTTGGATTTCGTCCGGCAGTAATGCTTGCATCCGGCGGATGTACTCTGCCCGATCCTGTTCGTTCCACTCGGTTAGTAGCATCGTCTGAATTGCCAGGTGTCCTGAATAGAGTTGGCGAAATTCGAGGAGACCGGCCCAAATGTCCTGGAGGTGGATGGTTGGCATGGGGCGATTGATGCGACAGAATGATTCAGCAGCAATGGCATCAACTTTGACAGCTACCCAATCGGCGATCGCCAGTTCCTCACACACCGCGCGATCGCCCAGCAAACTGCCGTTGGTCAATACCCCAACGGGCTTCCCGGTCATCTCCTTCGCCATAACCAGAATTTCGCCTAAATTCAGCGCCAGAGTTGGCTCACCGCTACCGCTGAGGGTGATGGTGTTCACATCGCTGACAGGGAAGGATTGCAGATCCTGTTGAATTTTCTGAGTCGGGACAAAAATCTGGCGGTTGCAACTCTGGTACTCAATCTCACCTAACTGGCAATACACACAGTTAAATGAGCAAGTAGAATCAGGCCCGATCGGATCAATTCCTAGCGATCGCCCAAAGCGCCAGGATTGCACGGGGCCGTAAACAGAAGTGAAGGGTTTAGTGACAGTAGACATGGCTTCATGTCGCTCTCCAATTTTATGAAGGTGTACCATTTTGAGCAGGTGGCATCACCACTTTTCGGGCGACACCCAATTTCTTTAACAGCCAAATTGCCCACCAGGTCGGATCGTACTCCCACCAGCGCCAGCCTGCTTTGGCAACGTTAGGATGGGCGTGGTGGTTATTGTGCCAACCTTCGCCATAGGTGAGAATAGCCGCCCACCAAAGATTGCGGGAGTTGTCGTTTGTGTCAAAGGTACGGTATCCCCACAGGTGAGTGACCGAGTTAATAAACCAGGTGCTATGCCAGAGTAAAACGGCTCGGACAAACATACCCCAGATCACAAATGACCATCCCCCCAGTGCATACAGCAGTAGCCCCAAGGGGATTTGCAGCAGCAAAAAGTTTCGATTCAGCCAGCAATAAAATCGATCGCGTGTCAGATCGGGGGCAAACCGCTGGTACTGTTCATAATCAAAGAATTCTGAATGGGGGTAGAAAATCCACAGCATATGGCTCCACCAGAACCCCCGACGGGCTGAGTAAGGATCTTTATCGACATCCTCGGTATAGGCGTGGTGTAGCCGATGACCCGCCACCCAGAAAATTGGCCCTCCTTGCAAAGCAAAAGCACCGATCAGGGCGATCGCATATTCCAGCCCTTTAGGAACCTGAAAACTGCGATGGCTCAATAGGCGGTGATAGCCCAAACAAATGCCAATACTGCCAAATAACCAGTGCAAAAAGAGAGTCATACCCAAGGCAGACCAGGAGAAGCACCAGGGGGCTAAGAGGGCGAGGGCATGAATAGTAGTGAAAAAGAAGACAGCAGTCCAATCCAGCGGAACTCGAGTCGGAGTTGTTGGCAACAGTTTAGCGGTCATTAATTACCTCACAAAACAAAAAGTTTGGGAATAAACATGAGAAAAAGCAATCGCTGTTATAGCAATCCTTGCAGGAGTGGTAAACTTTTTACCCCACCCCAACCCTCCCCGAACCCAAGGGGAGGGAGTAAGAAATTCACAAATGATGCGACGATTGCTATACCAGTCAAATAAATGCGCCCATTTGGTTAAACTGTAAATCAATCCCAATTCCAAGCGTGACGTGCTACTCCACAGTGTTTAGCTAACATTACGTGCTGAGAGTTATTTAGTTTCAATTCGGTTTTGAAGCCGAGTAGCATGGCAATTCTTTAATCCATTCTCTAAATGCTTGTGACCTATTCCCACCTTGGTGGTCGGGGTAGGCTTGAAGTTTGTCTAACTCGGACGCTGGGCGAGCAAAGCTTTAAACCATCAATCTCTCTGGCGTGACATACACTTTTGTCAGATGTGGTCTTCTTGTAGCCGATATTAGACCACATTTAATTACTAAAAACCCTACAGAAGCAGAACTTGCTTTAAAAAGCCTACCCACAATTGAGAAATAATGGGTAGGTTTGTCAAAGAATCAAGTTACAGTTTCTAGCCCTCTGTATAGACGTGGCGAATCACTTCAGCTATTTCCTCAATGGGTGCTTTCTTGCGACAATAACCTTCCGCTTGTACAGTCCACGCATCCAAGAGTATTCCACTCAGCTCAAGCAAGCTGCTAGATCGGCATCAGGGGTGGTAATGGCCTGCAAGTTATATTTTTCCGACAGAAGCTTGAATACATTGGGAGAAATAAACGCCGGCAATGTCGGCCCTAGACGAATGTTTTTAATCCCCAAATGCAAGAGAGTTAGCAAGACGGCTACTGCCTTTTGTTCATACCAGGACAGAATCATGGAAAGGGGTATATCGTTGACACCTACCTCAAAGGCATTGGCTAGGGCTACAGCAATCTGAATCGCGGAGTAGGCATCGTTGCACTGACCAACATCCATCAGGCGGGGTAGTCCGTCAATGTCGCCCATTTGTCGATCGAAGAAGCGAAACTTACCGCAAGCTAGGGTGAGCACGACACAATCATCAGGTACTTTTTCTACGAACTCGGTGTAGTAGTTGCGATCGGGTTTGGCTCCATCACAGCCCCCTACCAGGAAGAAATGGCGGATTTTACGCTGTTTCACAGCCTCAATGATTTTATCTGCCACACCTAGGACTGTATTGTGGGCAAAACCAACTGTGACTTCCCTGGGGGGTGCATCTTCAGTAAAGCCGGGAAGTGCCAGTGCTTTCTCAATAACTGGAGTAAAATCGGGTGTGTCATTGTCGATCGCACTCAAGTTAATCAGACCCGGATAGCCGACGGGGCCAACGCTAAAGAGTTTATCTTCATAATAGGAATGGGTTGGCATTAAGCAGTTGGTCGTAATCACGATCGCACCGGGGAACTTGCCAAAATCCTTGGTTTGGTTCTGCCAAGCAGTGCCGTAGTGACCGTAGAGATGGGGATACTGCTGTTTTAGTTTGGGATAGCCGTGGGCTGGTAGAAGTTCGCCGTGGGTGTAAACAGTAATTCCCGTGTCTGCTGTTTGCTTCAGCAAGCCTTCGAGTTGTTTGATGTCATGTCCTGAAACCAGAATCGCCTTCCCTTGCCGTGGATTGAGGGGAACAGGCGTGGGAATTGGGTGCCCATAGGTACCGGTATGTCCGGCATCCAATAGTTCCATAGAGCGCAGATTAATGGCTCCCACCTCAAGAGCAAGATTCACCCACTCCTGCAAGCTCAAGGTCTGGTTATCGAGGGCGACAAGTGCCTCATAAATGAAACGATACACCCGCTCGTCTTCCTGTCCCACTTCGTAGGCGTGGAAGGTGTAGGAGGCAAGACCCTTAACCCCATATAGCACCGTGAGTTTGAGCGAGAAAATATCCACATTCGAGGCAGACTGACTCATGAACTGGATGGAAATCAGCTCACCCTGCTCAACCAGGCTATCCTCAAAGTTGGGTTCAAAGTCGGAAATTGCAGCCCAGGTAGGTGGAGTGTCTGTTGCTTGCTGCACTTGAGCCTTGAGGTTGGCGCGATGGGCGATCGCTTCCTGGAGATACTCAACAAACCGCTTTTCGGAAAAGTTGACATTCGTCATCGTGGCAAAGATCGCTTCGCAGGTGAAGACATCCACTGCATGAGTATCAAGGCCTAACTCTTTTGCTTTGAGGGCAATCGGAGCCAACCCGCGCAGATAATAAATCAGCAGATCTTGGATAGCATTCACCTGGGGACTTTTCCCACAAGCACCAAACTGATGGCATCCTTGTCCGCTTGCTGTTTGTTCGCATTGTTCACAGAACATTGATTTTTCCTTGTTGAATTGGTTATAATTTACGCAACAACTCGGTTATGAAAGTATTTATCCGTCCCTAACTATGTTAACTAATCTGAGTTAACAAATATGACGACGATTCATAGGGACTTGGAAAACCGTTTGCTTGAGTGGGGGATGAGATAGCTATCAAACACCGATGCAATATTGCGAATTAGCAAGCGGCCGATCGCCGTTACTTCAATGCCATCGCCCCAACGTTTGATTAACCCATCGGCTTCTAAGGCATCAAGTTGTGGCAAAACCTGAGCGAAATAGTCATTAAAATCGAGATCGAAGCCGAGATGGTATTTTTCTTCCAAATCTTGCACGGACAGTTGGAATTGACACATCAATTCCATGATTACTGTGCGCCTAATCAGATCGTCCTGATTAAGTATAACACCTTTTTCGATAGGTAATTCACCCGCATCGATCGCCTGATAAAAGTCTTTCAATCCCTTGTGGTTTTGGGTATACACATCCTGCAACATACTGATGGAAGTCATGCCAAAGCCCAACAGATCCGATTCGGGCTTAGTGGTATAACCCTGAAAATTACGATGTAGTTGCCCAGCTTGTTGCGCGATAGCTAGTTCATCATTGGGCTTAGCAAAGTGATCCATACCAATAAACACATAGCCATTTTGCGTCAGTTGGGCGATCGTACTTTGCAGAATTTTCAGCTTTTCGCCCGCAGTCGGCAAAGCAGATTCCGGCATTCGTTTCTGAACCGGTTTGAGCCAGGGAACATAGGCAAAATTAAAGACAGCAATGCGATCGGGATTTAATTGCAAGGTCTTCTGTACCGTTTCCTGGAATGTTGATTGTGTCTGGAAAGGTAAGCCGTAAATCAAATCTACGTTGACACTTTCAAACCCTGCTTCCCGCATCCAATCCATCACATCAAACAACATCGCTTCGGGCTGCACCCGATTGATAGCTTCCTGCACGGTGGGATTAAAATCCTGAATACCAAAGCTAATCCGATTGAATCCTAATTGTCGCAAAAATAGAATATATTCGCGATCGATATAGCTAGGATTGACTTCGATCGATATTTCGGCCGCGTCATCGAACCGAAAATATCGATTTAACTGGTTCCAGAGAAACTCTACCTGACTGCGATCGAGATAGTTGGGTGTGCCGCCGCCCCAGTGCAACTGATGCACCAGCCGATCGGCATCCACCAAACTGGCAACTTGGCGAATTTGGCAATCGAGATAGCCTAAATAGGGTTCTACCACCTCCTTGCGCTGGGTAATGATGGTATTGCAGCCGCAGAAATAACAGGGCGTTTCGCAAAAGGGGATGTGGCAGTAAAGCGATAAAGGGGTTCGTTTGTGATTGCCGATGGCGATCGCGGTTTTAAATGCTTTGCGATCGAAGTCAGTAGTTAATTCGGTGGCGGGTGGATAGCTGGTATAGCGAGGTAAAGGCTGGTTGTATTTATTTAACAATGCAGCATCAAATTCAACCGTTTGTGATAACTGTTTCATTAACTAATGTATCCTTCTGTTGTTGTGTAAATTCAGAACCCCGGCATATTTTAGAGATACGATGGATCTTGTTTTCGTGGGGCGAGTTATTTCGCGACAGATTCTCGCTTGGCATGAGGGCTGCGGCCTTCTGTGCTGCCGGGGCGATCTTGCCGAGTCAGCAAATCAAAGGTATGTTCTCCAATCGCCGCTTTCACATCGGCTTCGAGTTCGTGCATTACATCCTGGTTAAGGGTAAATGCCGTATTTGCTTCTGCGACAATTCGATCGATTGTGTCAGCATCCACCGGAAACTCATCAAAGGTTTGGCGATAGCGTTCCTTAAATACTCGCCTTGCTTCTGGTGTCGAGATTTGGGAAAATTCATAGAAATTTGTTCCTTGATCCGGCGGCAGAGACAACGCCGATCGAATCACGTTTTTCAAGCTTTGTCCGCCGGATAAATCACCCATGTAGCGGGTATAGGCATGGGCAATCAGCAGGACTGGATCGGTTTTTGATAGGGTTTGAATGCGATCGCGATACACACAACCCGCTGGAGAAGCTGTAATTTCCTCCCGCCAATTTTCACCGTAATAAAAAGCTAGATCGCAAGCCAAATTCTCAGTGCGATTTAACTCAGGGAAATAGAGAGTCCCGATAATCGGGTGGTTGACATGGTTCTGCAAAGCCGTTTCTAGGGCGCTGTAAACAAAGTACAAATCGGCAAATAGTTTACGCAAAGGTTCCCGTTCCACAATGCCTTTCATAAAGCATTTCATAAATGCCGTATTTTCGGCTGTGGTGTGGGATTGCATCGTGCCTTCTCGGAGGCGTGTCGATAGATTAGTCATGGCAATATCTCCTAATTAATAGCGGTTCTGGACGATTCAGCATTAATCGAAGGCAGTAAATAAAGGCGCAACAACTGCCAGACAATCACAGCAATCCAGGGTAATTTTTGGCAAAATTGGATGGCGGCCGGGCGCTGGTTAGTTGAGATTTCTGCTAGCTTCTGATTGGCGATCGCACATCGCTCCAAACGGGGAAAGAATTCTGGATGGTGGGTATCTAAAATACTGGGAAACGCCCGTTTTGCCGTTTCATTGGTGTGATGAATCACCTGCTGGTTATATTCATCGGGGTCGATCCCGATCGAGTCATAAAATGTGGAGCGTTCCAACACCGTCATTGTGTGGGTGGCAAACACCGTCAGAAGGAAAAAGCGCGCCCAGAGTCTTGCCTTCCAGTTATTCCAAAGCTTAGGCTGCGATCGCAACAATGCCTTAAAGAAATCCCCATGCCGATTTTCGTCCTGGCACCAATTCTCAAAGTAGCGAAACAGGGGATAAATTTGATGTTCGGGATGTTTTTCGAGATGGCGATACACCAAAATATAGCGCCAGTAGCCGATTTTTTCCGACAGATAAACAGTATAAATTACCCATTCTGGAGGGAAGAATGTGTAGGTACGATTTTTTGTTAAATAGCCCAGATCCAGAGACAAGCCAAAATCTGCCATCGCCTTGTTCAAGAAACCGGCATGACGCGCTTCATCCCGTGCGAGTAAGCTAAACGCTTCCGATAACAACGGTTGGCGATTCTTAAGTTTGCGGGATAGTTCTTTGAACAACAGAAAACCCGAAAATTCTGAGGTACAGGAGCGCTCTAGAAAGTCAATAAATGCCTTTCGCGTTTCGCCATCAATCTTGTCCCAGCATTGCTCAAACTCTTGATTGCGGACAAAATGGTGGCGGTTATAGTCCGCGCGCAATTCTGCTACAACTGCTTCTAATTCCGCTTGTTGCCCGGACAGATCCATTTCGGCAACGGCATCAAAATTGGTGGTGTAAAAGCGGGGTGTTAACAGGGTTTCTTGAACAGGTGCTTTAATGCCGGATGGCAGACCAGCAGACTCCGATTTACTAATTGAACTGACCATAGGAGTGGAGAGTGGATTGTTCGGAATTGATGACTGTGCACCACATTGCCTTAATCCGCGATCGCCCACAAGTCAGTTACCAGTGGTATCCTATAGTTACTTGAGGTAAAGCATTGAAGCAAATAGGACGCTTGAGCCATTTCTAAAGAAATATGGAAATTATCGTGAAGGCAACTGTGAAGGGAGTTTATGGTGGAAGCAAGTCAGTGCGTAGAGGTTAAATGTCCGATTCAATTTGTGCTGGATTTGTTGGACAATAAATGGTCAATTTTGGTTCTACGCGAACTGTTTGGAGGCGCGAGGCGTACCCACGAATTACTCGCGGCACTTCCGGGCATCAGCACCAAAACCCTCACCCAACGCCTACGAGAGTTGGAATCTCAAGGGTTAGTCGATCGGCGTGTTTATGCCGAGATTCCGCCCCGTGTAGAATATTCCCTCACGCCCAAGGGTCGCCAAATTCAACCGGTGATGGCAGCCCTGCATCAAGTAGGATCGCAGTGGCTGGGACAGGAGAGTTGTATTTGTCCCCTAACACACTCGGATGCTGAGGACGATCGCATGGACGCTTCAGGTCTAGTTTCAGATTAAAAATGGTCAGAATTATTAATCTCTCTCTTCTCTTCCTCAGTGTCCTCTGCGCCCTCTGCGGTTTAACCATTCCGGTTATGGCGGGTGAATGCCGTGGGTTAAATTAAGTTCCGCTAAGAATTAGCCTTGGGAATAGCCACCAAAGTCATAGAATTAGCTGGGTAAGTTGCCATAAAACCATATTTATATACTCTAAAGACGCAGTTCCAAGTGCTAATTTTATTTACACCGTAGATGTCGGGGCTGATGGGATGTCGATCGGCTGTAAGATCAACAGATAAAGCCGGGCCGATAGTTTGCGCGATCGCCATTTTGATGTAAGCTGTTGTTGCCACTACCCCCAAAGCAGCCAAAAAACCTAACAATAATAAGATAATCCAACGCGGTTTATTTTCGGGAGCCAACCACAAAAATCGTCTATTCATTTTTTATTTTACCTGGGGATGTGGGGATTCTTGTATTACATTTTTTTCGGCGCGTTTATCTAGCTTGATAAGCTGTTATACATTTAAATTTTATTTGTTTGGCGGGCTAGAAGCACCCCACAAGAGTATATGTGTAAGGTGCCCATTGCCCCGGAGAGACTTATTTAACCTTGACTGTAAGCCTCCATAGGTAAACAAGAACAGACAAAATTGCGATCGCCAAACGCATTATCTATTCGCCCCACCGCCGGCCAAAACTTATGTTCGCGAGTCCAAGGTGCCGGATAAGCCGCTTGCGCGCGAGTATAAGGACGATTCCACTCATCAACCATCAGAGATTCTGCGGTGTGCGGCGCATTTTTTAATACGTTATTTTGCGCGTCAACATTACCGTTTTCAATCTCCGCAATTTCAGCTCTAATTGCAATCATTGCATCGCAAAAACGATCTAATTCCTGCTTCGATTCGCTTTCCGTCGGTTCCACCATTACCGTACCAGCAACCGGCCAAGAAACCGTCGGCGCGTGATAGCCGTAATCCATCAACCGTTTAGCAATATCTTCAACTTCAATAGCCGCAGACTTTTTGAGCGATCGCAAATCCAGAATACACTCGTGCGCCACCAAACCAGCTTTCCCTTTGTACAAAACCGGATAGTAAGATTCTAAGCGTTTTGCCATGTAATTAGCATTAAGAATTGCTACTTTTGTCGCCTGAGTTAAACCCACCCCTCCCATCATCCGAATGTACATCCAAGAAATAGGCAAAATGCTAGCACTTCCCCAAGGCGCGGCGGAAACAGCACCAACTGATATTTGTTGACTGTTAACTGTTGACTGTTGACTGTTAAGAATAGAATGACTGGGCAAAAATTCTACTAAATGAGACATTACCCCAATCGGCCCCATTCCCGGCCCGCCGCCGCCGTGAGGAATACAGAAAGTTTTGTGCAAATTCAAGTGGCAAACATCAGCACCAAAATCACCGGGGCGGCACAAACCAACTTGAGCATTCATATTCGCGCCGTCCATATAAACTTGTCCACCGCAGTTGTGGACAATCTCGCAAATATCTTTAATCTCTTCCTCAAAAACGCCGTGCGTAGATGGATATGTCACCATCAAAGCCGCCAAGTCATTTTTGTGCTTCTCGGCTTTTTTCCGCAAATCGGCAACATCAATATTGCCCTGATAATCGCACTCGACAGCAACTACTTTCATCCCCGCCATCACCGCGCTAGCCGGATTTGTACCGTGGGCTGACTGGGGAATCAAACAGATATTTCGGTGAGATTCGCCTCGGTGTTCGTGGTATTCGCGAATAACTAACAAACCCGCATATTCGCCTTGGGAACCAGCGTTTGGCTGCAAAGAAATTCCCGCAAAACCTGTAATTTCTGCCAGCCACTGTTCTAGTTGCACGAACATCATTTGATACCCGCGAGTTTGATCGTGGGGGGCAAAGGGATGTATCTTGCCAAATTCCGCCCAAGTCACGGGCATCATCTCTGCTGTGGCATTCAATTTCATTGTGCAAGAACCCAAGGGAATCATCGATGTATTTAGCGATAAATCCTTGGCTTCTAAACGGTGCAAATACCGCAAAAGTTCAGTTTCTGAATGATAGCTGTTGAAAACTGGATGGGCGAGATAGCTGCTGGTGCGATCGCAAAAATCTGGTAAAGTCAAATAACCACTCAATGCGTCTGCATCCAGCGGAATGTTGAGAGCCTTCTGCCCGTCGGGCCTGATATAATCTTTATCCTGTGCAAAAATTTTCCATAACTCTTGCACATCTTCAACGCTGACAGTTTCATCTAAAGTGATTCCTACTGTCGAATTATCGAAAACTCGGAGATTAATTTTGCGAACTTTAGCAGCTTCTAGAATTTCTGACAGCGGTTTATCTCCCAATTCTACCCGCACAGTATCGAAGAAATGTTGAGAACCAATGGTGTATCCGAAACTTCTTAAACCGGATGCCAAAAGTGCTGTTAAACTCCATACTTTCTCAGCAATGTCTTTCAGTCCAGACGGGCCGTGATAAACAGCATACATACTCGCCATTACTGCCAGCAAAACTTGAGCAGTACAAATATTGCTAGTAGCTTTTTCGCGGCGGATGTGCTGTTCGCGAGTTTGCAAAGCCAAACGTAAAGCAGATTTGCCATTAGCATCTTTAGAAACGCCGACAATTCTCCCCGGAACTTGCCGTTTAAACTCTTCTCGCGTGGCGAAATAGGCTGCGTGGGGCCCTCCGAATCCCATCGGCACTCCGAAGCGCTGAGTGCTTCCTACGGCTATATCCGCGCCGAATTCGCCGGGGGGTGTCAGCAAGCAAAGGCTCAATATGTCGGCGGCGACTGTGACTAATGCGCCGACTTCGTGAGCCGATCGAATAAAATCCGTATAGTCGTAAATTGCGCCGTCTGTGGCGGGGTATTGCACGAGAGCGCCGAAGATTGTACGATCAAACTCAAAGCTTTGATGGTCGCCGACAATTACCTCAATTCCCAACGGCTTAGCGCGAGTTTGCACCACTTCAATAGTTTGAGGGTGGCAATCTTGGGAAACAAAAAACGCTTTTGCCCCCTTTTTGCTGGCGCCGTAACTCACCGCCATCGCTTCCGCCGCCGCTGTCCCTTCATCCAGCAAAGAAGCGTTGGCAATTTCCAAACCCGTGAGGTCAATTATCATGGTTTGGAAGTTCAGTAAAGCTTCCAATCGCCCTTGAGCAATTTCGGCTTGGTAGGGAGTGTAAGCTGTATACCAGCCGGGATTTTCTAGGATATTCCGCTGGATGACGGGGGGTGTGATGCAGTCGTGATATCCAGTGCCGATGTACGATCGAAATACCTGATTTTTTGCCGCAATTTCTTTCAATTCTGCCAAAGCGCTGTACTCGCTTTGCGCTGCGGGAAGTTGTAAGGGTTGAGAAATGCGAATCGCCGCTGGAACCGTTTTGTCAATCAACTCATCGAGGCTGGAAATGCCCAAAACATTGAGCATTTGCTGGATTTCGCTGGGTGTCGGGCCAATGTGCCGGCCCGCAAAACCATTGATGGAGGAAAGGTTTTGCTGCTGGTTGGGTTCAAGTTGAGGGCTGTAGAGTACCAAGGCGGATTCTCCTGAATAGACTTTTGCTTCTTTGTTTGTAACATTTTGCTAAGAAAACAAGGAAGATTTTCTGCGTCTATCAAAGTCCGAGAGTCCGACAGGGGTTTCAACCCCTGTCTCATAGCTAAAGTCGTCTTCAGACGACTAAGCAAGATTTTTTGCGTGTATCAAAGTCCGACAGGGGTTGAAACCCCTGTCTCATAGCTAAAGTCGTCTTCAGACGACTGTAGATTAAGGTTGGTGGTTGAAACCGCTGTCGAGAGTCAAACGAAGTCTGCCATAGCGGACAAGCGAGATAAAGGGGGTATTTAAGCCGGATTGGGTATCAGTCGTCTAAAGACGACTTGTGCTAAAAGCCCCGTGGGTTTCAACCCCTGGCGGATTGTGGAATTATCAACGAGCCCCATGCCCTATGCCCTATGCCCTATTCCCCTTCGACCATTTTGCGATACTCTGGGGCCGAGAAAGCGTCGTCTGCTTCGCTGGGATTGTCAACGCGCACTTTCAGCAGCCACCCAGCGCCATAGGGGTCTTCCGCCAAATTTTCGGGAGACTCTATAATTTCATCATTGCGTTCTACAACTGTACCGGTAACTGGTGCTTTCAAGTCTTCAACCGCTTTCACTGACTCGACTGTACCGAAAGCTTCGCCTTTTTCCAACCCTGCACCGACTTCGGGCAAATCTAGAAACACGATATCGCCGAGTTGGTCAACTGCAAAAGCACTAATGCCGATGGTGGCAATTTCGCCTTCGAGTCGGATGTATTCGTGGGTGTCTAGGTATTTCAAGTCATCGGGGTATTTTAGTGCCATATCTTTTCTCACAATAAACAAAGTATCAAGTAAATCTTAGTGAACTATGGGCATTTATTGATGACTAAGTGGAACAAAAAAAATATTAAACGCTTGCTTTTCGGAGAATTTTCTGTCAAACGACTGATGCGCTCTATAATTTTTATTTACGCATTTCTATGTTTTTACGGTTTCTTTTTTTCAGAACGGCTAATTTTTCAACCTCCGCCATCTAGCCAGAGTGATAGCAGGGAAGTTATCAAAGTTAGCTCAGCTAATGGCGTGAAAATTTCTACTGTTCATTTACCTAACCCGCAAGCTAGATATACTATACTTTACAGTCACGGGAATGCGGAAGACTTGGAGGGAATTTTGTGGCTTCTCAGAGAGATTCGAGATAGCGGCTTTGCTGTGTTTGCCTATGATTATCAAGGTTACGGCACGAGTCAGGGAAAGCCTTCTGAGTATAATACTTATCGTGATATTGATGCTGCTTACAATTATTTAACCCAACAGTTGGGAGTACCTGCAAACCGAATTATTTTTTACGGGCGTTCTGTGGGCGGTGGGCCAGCAATTGATTTGGCTTCGCGGCAGAAAGTCGGCGGTTTGGTGGTTGAAAGTTCTTTTGTTTCGGCTTTTCGGGTGTTGACGCGGATTCCGATTTTACCCTTTGATAAGTTTGTGAATATTGATAAGATTGGCAAAGTTAGATCGCCTGTTTTGGTGATTCATGGTAAGGCTGATGAGGTTGTGCATTTTTGGCATGGAGAGCAGTTGTTTGCCACCGCCAACGAGCCGAAAGTGAATTTTTGGGTTGATGGGGCCGGTCATAATGATTTGATGGATGTGGCGGGCGATCGCTATGCTGCAACTTTGCGAAATTTTGCTAAGCTTGTAGATGAATCTTCTCGACCAAAATGAGCAACGGGCTAGAAGCCCGTTCCACAAGAACACATACACCTACAATTTCTTGTGGGGTGGGCTTCTAGCCCGCCCCTGAATCAATGCTTACCTACTTAATTTAACTGGGGCGGTTTGGCGAGCGATAAAAGGGTTTTTTCACCACACTAGCCAGATAGTTTTTCCCGCGAATTTCGATTTCTAATTGCTGCCCGATTTTAGCTAATTTTGCGGGAACAAATGCGAGGGCAACTGCGCGATTCAAAGTAGGTGATAATGTACCGCTAGTAACTTCTCCTACTGTTTCGCCTTCAAATATTACCGGATAGCCGTGGCGCGCAATGTGCCGCCCCTGCATTTCTAGCCCTACCAACCGCTTCGATACTCCACTCGCTTTCTGCTGTTCCAAAACCTCGCGACCAATAAAATCGCCTTTGGTGTCGAGGTGAACAACCCAACCCAATCCAGCCTCTAAAGGTGTGATATTGTCGTGGATATCTTGACCGTAAAGAGCCATTGCTGCTTCTAAACGCAAGGTATCTCTCGCGCCCAATCCGCAAGGAACAACGCCAGCAGCTAACAATTTTTGCCACAGTTCTTTTCCTACTGCGGCATCCACCATGATTTCAAACCCATCTTCGCCGGTGTAACCAGTTCTGGCGATAAAACTCGGCTGTCCCAACAGATTTGTTTCTAAGTGACCGAATGCCTTAATGGGTGCGAGGCTGTCTTCCACAAAAGGCTGGAGATAGTTAACAGCTTCCGGGCCTTGAATTGCTATTAAAACTTTATCTTCGGAGAGGTCTGTAAAACTGAGTTCGCTCAATTCTAAGTGCGTGGTGATCCATGCTTTGTCGGCGATGCGAGTGGCGGCGTTGACAATAATTACTGCACGTTCTTCGCTAGTGATAGCGTCGGGTTCTTGCCAGTAGAAAATAATGTCGTCTAAGATGCAGCCTTTGGCATTTAGCAAGACTGTATATTGAGCTTGACCGGGTTGCAAGCGGCTCAAGTCTGAGGGTACTAAGGGTTGAAATTTTTCTCTTACTTGTTTCCCTCTCAAACCAAATTTTCCCATGTGGGAAATGTCGAACATTCCTGCTTGCTGGCGTACTGCTTGGTGTTCGCTGCTGATGCCTGCGTACTGTACTGCCATCTCCCACCCGGAAAACGGCACCATTCGGGCTTTGAGTTCTAATGATAGGTCGTACAGAGGCGTGCGGGCAAGTTGGCTCGGACTCTCTGGATTGCTGGGTTCAGTTGACTTTGCCACAGGTAGCGCTTTGGTTGCGGGTAGACTGTTTTGATTTTACGGGAAAAATGGTTTTCGCGGTGTGTAGCGCGATCGAATTTAAGGCCACGGCAATGCTGTTTAGGTACAAGTCGCGATCGAATTTAAGCACGCGGTGGTAATGTTTCGGTACAAATTAGGACACAGCAGTGATGTATCCCTAATTTTAATTTATGGAGAATAGCGGGCTCGAACCGCTGACCCCTACAATGCCATTGTAGTGCTCTACCAACTGAGCTAATTCCCCTTTCTTTTCGCGCTCTCAATCATGCCTTAACTGACCAATATTTGTCAAGCTTTTTGGGGAAATTAGTTTTGAGCCTTCGGCTGGCAAGGCTTTCGGCTTTTTTTCCACAAAACTCTCCTCGCTTCTGGACAATGGTCAATCCCCTACTATCATCTAGTAAGTGTGTTGGGATATTTCGGTTAAATGGCTCAAACAAGAGCCCATGAGAAAGTAGACGACTAGCAGAGCGGCGGCTGAGACCGCAACTAGGGTGCCGGCTAGCATTAGTGAAAATTCCCGTTGCGCGATCGCCTCTTGCATTAAGTGCAAAGACCAGGCAACGAGGGCAACGTCAATTATTAAAATAGGAACCAGCATAAGTTACGATTTGTAACAGCTCACCTATTGTAACAAAACTTTTGGTTAAGTGCAGATAAGCTCAGACGTATTTAACTATTGCTGTAAAACCCGAAGGGAGCAGCGGAAAGCCGCTGAGAAAAAGTTATAGCTTTTCTTGATAATTACAATATGCAAAGTTAATGAGAGCTAGCTCAGCCTTAGAGGTGCGTTTTTGACTCTTGAGCGATCGATTAAGAGTCCGATAGCTGCGCTTTACACGCATTTTTGAGGGGGTAGGGTGTGTTAGCGAAGCCCTTGAAGAGGCTCGACCTTTGAGTATAACTGATTTGATAGCAGAAGGTCTGAGCCGCTGTTGCACTTGGATGCTGTAAAATTAACTTTATTAACCTGCTTGAAAAGATGACAAATCGCTCTAGTCGCGCCCTTTTTCACAGCAAAACATTCAACACTGCTTTGCGTGCTTTTAGCTTTCCGCAAGATATGGAAGTGCGCCACCAAAAATTGGGAACGTGGATTGCAACACTTAAAACTGGTACGTTAGACGAAGTTAAAGAAGTTGCGCTGCACGGTAGTTTTATTAATGATATTTTTCAGGATGTTTTGGGATATTGCTCGGTAATTCAAGGTGCGGGGAAAGCTTGGGAAATTAACGCGGAACAAGCGATATCTGATGGCGGCGGTTCTGCTGACGGGGCGATCGGCTTTTTTACTGCTGCTGACAATCCTAAAGGCAAAGCCGTGTCCCTGCAAGGTAAAGTGATTGCTCCGATCGAACTCAAGGGAGCGAAAAATGATTTAGATCGTCCCGCATCCGGGCGATCGGAATCAGCAGTTGACCAAGGTTGGCGCTACGCTAATTATACACCCGATTGTCGCTGGATTATTGTCTCGAATTATCGAGAGTTGCGACTTTATCATACCAATAAAACTCCCGCTTATTACGAACAATTTTTTCTGACTGACTTGGCGGATATTGCAGCTTTTAAGCGGTTTTACTTTCTGCTGTGCCGCCGCAATTTTTTGCCTAAAAACCAAGACCAAACAGTTTCTGTTATTGACAGACTGTTAAAAGACTCTGACGAAGCTCAAGAGGAAATTACCAATAAATTATATCAAGAATACAAAGCAATTCGACTCGCTCTCGTCAAGCATTTTCGCTTTTCTGGGCCGTCGGATATCCCCAACCGCGATCGCGTACTCATTGAAAAAGCTCAAAAAACTTTAGACCGCGTTTTATTCATTGCTTTTTGTGAAGATAAAGGATTGCTGCCGCCAAAAACCCTCAGCAACGCTCACGACAACAAAGACCAATACAATCCTAGATTAATTTGGGAAAATTATCAATCTGTATTTCGCTGGGTTGATGTGGGAAATGATGACCCTCCTGTACCGGGATACAACGGCGGTTTATTTAAATTTGATCCGATTTTAGACGCACAATTGACCGTGCCAAATCCTTTATGCAGTCTGCTTAATAAGCTGAGGCGATTTGATTTTGACACCGAAGTTTCCGTCGATATTTTGGGGCATATTTTCGAGCAGTCTGTTACAGATTTGGAAGAATTAAATGCTGAAACTACCGGACAGGAATACAATCAGAAAAAAGGCAAGCGGAAAACTCAAGGTGTGTTTTACACGCCTGCTTTTATTACTCAATATATTGTCGAGGTTTCTCTCGGCGGCTATCTGCATCGGCGAGAGCAAGAGTTACGCGATTTCTTCCTAATGAGCGAAGTTGCTGAAGTGTCGGTTAAGCCACCCAAGAAAACTGCAATTAAGTTTTGGAAAGCGTATCGAGAGGAAGTGCTGCAAAAAACGCGAGTCATCGATCCGGCGTGCGGTTCGGGTGCTTTTTTGATTGCGGCTTTTGATTATTTAATGCAGCAGTACGAAAGAGTCGATCGCGAATTGAATGCTTTGGGGTATAAGCCAAAAAACGGCAAGTCGCTGGAATTTGACCGAAGCATTTTAAGCAACAACCTGTACGGCGTAGATTTGCTGTCGGAATCGGCGGAAATTACCAAACTTTCCCTGTGGTTAAAGACGGCCCAAGCGGGTAAAACGCTGACTTATTTGGATGATAACATTAAAGCGGGAAACTCGATCGTCGCTGACAGTAATGTAGCAGATACAGCGTTTGATTGGCAAGCTAAATTTCCCCAGATTTTTGCTGATGGCGGTTTTGATGTTGTGATTGGCAATCCGCCTTACGTGCGGCAGGAGTTGCTATCTCCAATTAAACCATACTTGCAAGCAAATTATGAATCTTATAACAGCGTAGCAGACCTTTATACTTACTTTTATGAACTCGGATTAAACATTCTCAAACCGGGGGGAGTGCTTTCGTATATTGTTACAAATAAATGGCTGAGGTCTGGATACGGCGAACCTCTACGCAAGTTTTTTGCGAGTCAAGGTTTACTAGATCAAATTATTGATTTTGGACACGCGCCAATTTTTGAAGATGCTGATACTTTTCCCTGTATTGTCGCAGTCAGAAAGCCTAACGCTTCTCTATGTATCTCTGAAACTGAAAGCGAGATTGAGCCAGGTAAATCTGAACCTAATTCGCCTGTGATTGTTTGTCCGGTTCCGCGCGAGTATCTTGCTAAGATCAACCTTACACAATACGTTCAACAACACGGTTATCAAATTTCGCGAGATCGTTTTACTGCGAATGCTTGGAGTTTGGAACCTCCTGCTGTTGATGATTTGATGCAAAAAATTCAACGAGTGGGTGTTCCGCTTAAAGATTTTGCAGGGGTTAAGCCTTATCGAGGTATTTTAACAGGATTGAATGAAGCTTTTTTAATTGATGAAGCGACTAAAAACAGTCTAGTGCAAGCAGACCCTAAATCCGCTGAAATCATCAAGCCATTATTGCGAGGTCAGAACATTAAACGCTGGAGTCCAGAGTGGGAAAATCTTTGGATTATTCTGCTGAAGTCTAGCAGCGATAGTGTATGGCCGTGGAGTACCGCAAACGATAAAGCAGAGGAAGTATTTGCACAAACATTTCCATCGGTATATAAGTATATGAAGCCGATGCAAGAAAAACTGTCTAAGCGTTCCGACCAAGGGCGTTACTGGTGGGAACTGCGATCGTGTGCCTACTATAACGTTTTTCAAGAACCAAAAATTATCACTCAAGATTTGGCTACTTATTCTTGGTTTTGCTTCGTCTCTCAAGAGATATACCCAGTGAATACTTGCTATCTATGGCCAACAGGAAATTTTTATATGCTTGGGTGGCTGTGTTCGCCAATAAGTTGGTGGATTTGTCACCACACTTTGCAAAAAGGAATCAATGACACACTGCGAATGTTTAGAGAACAGGTAGAAACTTTACCCATCGCACCACCAACTGACTCAATTCGTGCCGAAGTAGAACCAATTGTCAGCCGTTTAATTGAAATCGCCAAAACTAATCAAGAAACTCACCGAGATGTCTTGCAATGGCTGGAAATCACTTATTTAATTGATAAAGTCGGACAAAAACTCGAAGATTTTTCTGCGCTTTCCTTTGCAGAGTTTGTAGCAGAAATCAGAAAGCGAATGCCGAAAACTAAATCCTCCGATCCTCTCGGCGTTGCTGGACTAAAAGCAGTCCGCGAAACTTATAATGAATATGCACCGGCCATTCAATCTCGCAAAGCTGAGGCGTTGAGACTCGAACACCGTTTATCCGACTTAGTTAATCAAGCTTACGGATTGACACCGGAAGAAATAGATTTGATGTGGAAAACAGCACCTCCACGAATGCCGATCGCCCGACAGATTTGATATAAGGTTATATTTGCTGAAACTATTATATCAAAAATTTGTATTTTTGGGGGAAGATTTGTTAGACTGGGATTGTTAGCTAGCGAGTCGATAGACCATATTGTACGCGAGGTGAATCATTATGCTCCAAGCATTTGAAGGAATTTACAGAAATGGAGTCATCGAACTGTTAGAATTTCCTGAAAATATTTATGAAAGTCGCGTGGTGATTACTTTTTTGGCTGCGCCCTCCATTCCTCGAACGCCTACATTTATCCAGTTTGGAATGTTTGCAGGTTCTCATCAATCCACCGAAGCTGATTTCGAGATTGCCGAATTTCAAGGGGATACTGACGATGAATTAGATTGGTCATAGCTGCCGATGAAATATGTCATTGATACCCACGCGCTGATCTGGTTTCTCGAAGGAAATCAAAGATTTGGGACTCAAGTCCAAGCCATTCTATCCAATTTGGACAGTCAGCTTGTTTTACCTGCGATCCCCTTGGCTGAAGCTGCATGGATTGTAGAACGAGGAAAAACATCAATTCCATCTGTTAATGCGTTGTTCAATGCGATTAATAGCGATTCTAGAATCGCAGTTTATCCACTCGATCGAACTATTATCAATCAAACGCTCAGCTTATTGAGCATCCATGAAATGCACGATCGTCAAATTGTAGCAACGGCAATGATTTTGCAAAATCAAGGTGAAACTGTTGCGCTGTTGACGTGCGATGGAAATATTACGGCTTCAGGTGTAATTTCTGTTATCTGGTGATTAATAAAACAACGGTTAAAAGAGGAAAGCCAAGGTTTAGGAATTATTAAACCGCAGAGAGCGCGGAGAGCGCAGAGGAACACAAGAGAAAGAGAGATGAATAATTTCGCTTTTGATATGAAGATGAAAAAAGGGGCAACTCGCGTCGCCCCTCATCTATTTAACCAACTGGAAAATTAAACTTCCACAGCAATCTTTTGTTCCGAAGCCTCCGGCGAATTCGCTTCACTTGGCGGCACAACTTGCCAGAATTTCGGCAAATATTCCGACCAATTTGCTAAAATCTTCTCAGCTTTCTTGCTGCCAGTTCGATCGCGCTGAGCCTCAATTAACTCCTTCAATTGCGCCTCCCCAGCCGCCGTACAAACGCGCTGCATCTTCACAATCTCCCCGTTGACGTGAGCCGGGAAAGTCCCATCTTCATCGAGGAAATAAGCCAAGCCGCCAGTCATTCCAGCGCCGACATTCCGGCCGACTTTTCCTAACACCACAATCACGCCACCAGTCATGTACTCGCAGCAGTGATCGCCCGCACCCTCGATCACTGCTTTCGCCATCGAGTTACGCACTGCAAACCGTTCGCCAGCTTTACCCGCAGCCAACAGAGTTCCCCCCGTCGCACCGTATAAACAAGTGTTACCGACGATCGCATTTTCGGAAGCATCATAAGTCGCACCAGCCGGCGGTGCGATCGCGATTTCGCCACCGTGCATCCCCTTACCAACGTAGTCATTGGCTTGGCCTGACAGCACCAGCGTCATCCCCGGCAAATTGAACGCGCCGAAGCTTTGGCCCGCGCTACCAGTGCAATTGAGGGTGATTTGACCGCTAAAGCCGGTGTTGCCGTGTTGCTGTGCGATCGCACCTGCCAAACGCGCTCCCACAGTGCGATCGGTATTCACCAATTTTACATTCTTGCTAACAGTGCCGTGATTGGCGATCGCACTTTGAATCTCAGCATCCGCCAGCAAATCGTCGTCTAACACTGGCCCGTTTGTGTGTACGTCGCCGTGGATCAAGAAAGAGCGATCGCTCTTAGTATCCGGTAACTTGGTCAAACAATCCAAATTAATTGCTTGGGTTTTAGTTAGTTGCACCCCATCGCGCATTTTCAGCAAATCCGCGCGGCCGATGATATCTGCGATCGACTTATAACCCAATTTCGCCAGCAAACTCCGCACTTCTTGTGCTACGAAATAGAAGAAATTCACCACGTGTTCCGGCGTTCCGGGGAACCGTTTCCGCAAGTGTTCTTGTTGAGTTGTCACGCCGACCGGACAACTATTCATGTGGCAAACGCGAGCCATAATACAGCCTTCTGCAATCATTGCCACCGTACCGAAACCGTACTCTTCGCCGCCCATCAAAGCGCCTACAATCACGTCCCAGCCGCTTTTAAAGCCACCGTCAACGCGCAGCAAAACTCGATCGCGCAATTTATTTTCCATCAGCACCCGGTGAACTTCTGTCAATCCGAGTTCCCACGGAGAACCTGCGTGCTTAATCGAACTCAGTGGCGAAGCACCAGTGCCGCCATCGTGGCCGGAAATTTGAATCACATCAGCATTTGCCTTGGCGACACCGGCGGCTACAGTCCCGATGCCGACTTCCGACACCAACTTCACCGAAACTCCCGCTTTCGGATTGATTTGGTGCAAGTCAAAAATCAACTGCGCCAAATCCTCGATCGAATAAATGTCGTGGTGAGGAGGAGGCGAAATCAGCGTGACACCCGGTTTCGATCGGCGCAAATAAGCAATGTACTCGCTCACTTTCGCCCCTGGCAATTGACCGCCTTCACCTGGTTTCGCACCTTGTGCGATTTTAATTTCAATTTGTTCGGCGTTCATCAGGTACTCAGGAGTCACCCCGAAGCGTCCCGAAGCTACCTGTTTGATGGATGAAGAAGCTGTATCGCCGTTCTGCAAACCTTTCAAGTGAGGTAGCGTTTGTGAGAAACCCGCCGCGCTCACATCGTTTAGCACTTTGTAGCGCACCGGATCTTCGCCACCTTCGCCGGAGTTGGATTTGCCGCCGATGCGGTTCATCGCAATCGCTAGCGTTTCGTGGGCTTCTGGGGACAAAGCGCCGAGAGACATTCCGCCGGTGGCGAAGCGTTTGACAATATCTGCTACAGATTCTACTTCTTCGATCGCAATGGGAGGGCGATCGCTCGCAAAGTCGAGCAAATCCCGCAAAGCAGTTACCGGGCGATTTTCGAGCTGTTTCTTGTAAACCTCGTAATGGTCGTAGGCACTTTCCGAATTTTTGTCACCAATTGGTGTCATTTTTGGTTCGGCCCCATTGCCATTACTGTTAGTTTGAGCCTTAAAAGTAGTCACGGCTTTGTGCAAAGCCTTGGCCATTTCTGGGCTGTTCATGTGATATTCGCCGCCGCGACGGTACTGCACGAAGCCGAAGTTTTCCAGCTTTTTCAGAACCAATTCTGGGAAAGCCTGACTGTGGAAAGACATTACCTCGTTAGCCAGTTCCGCGACACTCAAACCGCCGATCCGAGAAACAGTGCCTTTGAAGCCCAAATCGAGCAAATCGCCGCCAATGCCGATCGCCTCAAAGATTTGTGCCCCCTGATAGCTAGCCAGTAGTGAAATCCCCATTTTCGAGAGAATCTTCAGCAGCCCATTTTCCACCGCTGTGCGATATTTAGCTTGAGCCTGTGTCACGGTAATATTGGGAACTTTGCCGTGCTGCATCAAGTTTTGAGTCTTGCTGTCAGACCACCAGGCGCGCACGCTTTCTAAGGCCAGGTAAGGGCAAACAGCCACCGCACCGTAACCGATCAAACAAGCGAAGTGGTGAGTGCTCCAACATTGGGCGGTATCGACAACTAGGGAAGTTTGCATCCGCAGCCCGACGCTAATTAAGTGGTGGTGAACCGCGCCAACGGCCAGGAAGGGCGGAATATAAGTGCATTCTGCACTCAATCCAACAGAAGATCCATCGCCTTCTTTCTTCAAAAGTCGATCGCTCAAAATCAGAATTCTCGAACCCTCGCGCACGGCTTGAGCCGCCTTTTGACAAAGTTGCTCGACTGCGGTTTTCAAACCTCCAGGCCCGGCCGCAATTTTGTAAAGCGTTGACAATTCGGTTGCGGGGAAAGACTTTTGATCTTTCAAGAAAGACAGTTCAGCGTCGTTGAGTACGGGGGAATCAATTTTCATGCGCTTGGCATTTTCTGGTACTGCTTGCAGTAAATTGCCCCGCAGGCCCACATTCATCGTCAGCGACATCACCATCCCCTCGCGCAGGGGGTCGATCGGCGGATTTGTCACTTGAGCGAACCGCTGTTTGAAATAGTTGTACAGCAACTGAGGCTTTTCTGACAATACAGCTAAGGGAGCGTCGTCGCCCATGCAGAAAGTCGGTTCTTTCCCAGAACTCGCCATCTCGACGATCACCATGTCCAAATCTTCTGCTGTGTAGCCAAAAGCAGTTTGGGTTGCTAACAGGGTTTGGGAGTCGAGGGTTGCTGTTTCGGCAAAAGGCTGCGGTTGCAAGATTTCGCGGTTTTGTTGCAGCCATTCGCCGTAGGGATGCCGCTTAGCAATTCGCTGCTTGAGTTGCCAATTTTTGAGAATTTCCTTGGTTTGCAGGTCAACTGCAATCATTTGTCCTGGCCCCAAACGGCCTTTTTCGACAATATCTGCTTCGGGAATATCGACAACTCCCGCTTCCGAAGCCACAATTACCAAACCGTCTTTAGTAATGCAGTAGCGGGCCGGCCGCAAACCGTTGCGATCGAGCGTAGCACCTACTTGTTTCCCGTCGCTGAACACCAGCAGTGCCGGGCCGTCCCAAGGTTCTTGAATACCGCTGTAATACTCGTAAAAATCGACAATTTCTGGATAAGGAGCCAAATCCGGCTGATTTTTGTAAGCTTCGGGCACCAGAATTGTCAGAGATTCTAGGGGGGTGCGGCCGGAGTGTACCAACAACTCCATCACGTTGTCCAAGTTTGCCGAATCGCTGCTTTCGGGGTTGACAATGGGGTTGAACGTGTCGATATCAGCTTGAGTCCAATTCGGGTGAGCTAAATTCGCTTGCCGCGCCTTCATCCAGGTAATATTGCCCAACAGCGTGTTAATTTCCCCGTTGTGTCCCAGCAAGCGCATGGGCTGGGCTAAGTGCCAGCGGGGCATCGTGTTGGTGCTGAAGCGCCGGTGATAGACGGCAAAGGAGCTTTTATAAGCGGGATTTTTCAGGTCAGGGTAAAATTCTGCCAGTACGGCCGATCGCACCATGCCTTTATAGACGATCGTGCGGCAGGAAAAAGAGCAAGTATAAAAGTCTTGGCGGGTGAAGTTGGGGCGATTTGACAGCGCGTGTCCGATCGTGCGGCGCGCCAGAAATAGATGTTTGTCGAGTTCGTCTCCGGCTAAGTGCGGTGAACTGACAATTACTTGTTCGATTTGAGGTTGATTTTCTAGCGCTTGCTCGCCCAAAACCGACGGTACAATGGGAACTTTGCGCCATCCCACAACTGTCAGCTCGCGATCGGTCAGAACTTGCTCAACCACCTGCCGCGCTATAGTCGCTTGAAATTTATCTTGAGACAGAAACAGCATTCCCACGCCGCAGTTTTCCCGCGCCGGAGGCACAATTCCCTGTTCGACAAACCAAGTATCCAGCAATTCCCAAGGAATCGCGGTCATCAAACCCGCACCGTCGCCGGAATCTTGGTCGGCGCTGCAACCGCCGCGATGTTCTAGACAAGTTAAAGCTGGGAGCGCTTTTTCAATAATCGAGTGCGTAGCTTCGCCGCTTTGGTTGGCAATAAAACCCACACCGCAGGCATCTCTTTCTTCCACTAACCAGCTTTGGCCGGCGAATGGAGTTCCTCGCTCAGTCTGATGCACGTTTCTGTTTGGATCGATCGTGTTACCCATGTTGATTGAATGTTATTTCCGTGATTGTGTGGTTGATGCGTTTTTATAGCTCGGAGAGAGAAGGCTGCCGAGCGGTGGGAGCCTAGTAAACTTTAAGACAGCACATTGGAAGCTGATTTGATTAAAAATTTACGTCTATGCGGCCTGTACCTAGCACTGAAACCCTGTTTGCAGATTTTAAATTATCTCGCTCGCATCGCCTCAGAGATGTCTCCTAGAATACCCTGCTGTTAAAAAGCAGTGATTCTTTGGGCGATCGCCGCCCTGCAACTAGATACATTGCAGCCGATCTAGTTTTTTGTGTGGGTTTTTCCTGAGCTCGGAAGGGTAGCCTTGCGGACTCAGGTAGATAGTAACTTTAGCGTTATTTTGCTTGCTGCGCTGTTGAGTTGCTTTCGTCAGCGCCCGCAGACACAAAAGCAACCTGCCCGCTCAGTCGGTAGGTGCAATGTAGCAGCGCGGTTCACAACTGGTGAAACCTGTCTTATTGTGAAGTCAACTCTCAAGCCGCGAACATCAAGTTTATCAAAAAATTGATAAAATTTCACCCATTAGACTTAGAGTTTGCGTGCAAGTCTTGTCAGCGATCGTCCAGAACTCACGCTAAAATGCCTAGCCGAAAAAAGTTGACAGTTTTCCATAACTCTAATTTAGATTTTTTTACCCACAAAGTTTTGTCATCTCAAATCCGTTGGCATCGGAATTATTCATCTCTCTCTTCCCTTTCTCTGTATCCTCTGCGTCCTCTGCGGTTTAATCATTCCGATACAACCGGAATGGATATCACTCATCAATGCAGGATATTTCAAGGATTTCTAACACATTCGGAGCATCTGGTAGAGCCTGCGCCGCCTTTTTGACCACGCGCCCCATGGATACTTGCTTGCTGACAAGATTCGGGGAGAGGCAAAAATTTTAGACCACTGTTCAATCTGCCAGATTCATTGAAGTAAATCTCAAACTCAACTCGACTAACGCTCACAAGCTTGTCCTTGGTAATTTTGTTTAGCTCAACCGTGAGCGTTTTTACAGATTTGATTGGCATGGGGAATATTTCATGCCTATCTTTTATAAAAGAAAGGTTAGTTAGCGGCAATCGTAAGACTGGTAAAATGTGCCGATGGTGATTACACTCAATTCTGCATACAGGTAGACCGAAGCCCAGTGATATAAATCATGGTAATCCTATTATATGAGAGATATAATTAAAATAACTTGACACTGATTAAAATAGCATAGCGCTTGAGAATTCACGCTTTTTTTCGTAAGGAAGAGGTTAGCTTAAATTAACCCCGCACACTTGTATCAATGCGTGTTAATGACTCAGCAAATAAGCCAAAAGCTAAAGTAATTTTAAATCAACGCTATCTCAAAAAAAGTATACAAGCAAAAACAACCAAAATATTAAGTCTGGTTTTAAGAGAGCGCTTTCATAGTTTGAGCGACAAAGTAGATTAAACTAAATATAGTTAATCAATAGCACAGCCGATAGAGCGAAAATAGTAGATAGTAACTCTAAAAAGCTTCAGGCTTGACAGAAGCAGTAGGAGTAGGTAGGTATGGCGAGCATAACAAATATTTTTCGAGGATATCAAATTAACGAGCAAATATACGCAGGCAATCGAACTCTAGTTTATCGTGGCCGTCGGTCTTCAGATCAGCAGCCCGTCGTGATCAAACTGCTGCGAAATGACTTTCCCCGCTTTCACGAACTGGTTCACTTCCGCAACCAGTACGTCATTACTAAAAACTTAGAGATCCCCGGCACTGTCAAGGCATACAGCCTGGAGACTTACCATAACCACTATGCTCTGGTGATGGAAGACTTTGGCGGAATTTCCTTAAGTAGCTACCTCGCTAGTCTGGTGTTCGCCAGCAAGGAACCCCTAGAAGGCTTGCCCCTTAACGAGTTTCTTCCCATTGCCATTCAAATTGCCAACTCGCTTGAGGGACTTTATCGCCACCACATCATCCATAAGGATCTCAAACCCGCCAACATTTTAATTAACCCTGTCAGCAAACAAGTTAAGCTGATTGACTTCAGCATCGCTTCCCTGTTGCCGCGCCAAACCCAAGAAATTCAAAATCCCAACCTCCTTGAAGGCACTTTACCTTACATATCTCCAGAACAAACTGGGCGAATGAACCGAGGGATTGACTACCGCACGGATTTCTACTCTCTGGGAGTCACATTCTACGAACTGCTGACGAGACAGTTGCCTTTCCAAAGCGAAGATCCGATAGAGTTAGTACACTGTCACCTTGCCAAGCAGCCTATCTCAGTTCATCACCTCAACAATAAAGTTCCATTGGTGTTGTCTGAAATTGTTAGCAAACTGATGGCGAAGAATGCTGAAGATAGGTATCAAAGTGCCCTAGGACTCAAGTTTGATTTGGAAAATTGTTGGTACCAGTGGCAAAAAACTGGAGACATCGCCTCTTTTAAACTAGGGCAGCGAGATTTGTGCGATCGCTTCATCATTCCCGAAAAATTATATGGTAGAGAGATCGAAGTATTCTCCCTACTGACAGCCTTCGATCGCGTCAGTGCAGGAAGCGCCGAAATGATGCTGGTGGCTGGCTTCTCAGGCATTGGCAAAACCGCCGTCGTCAACGAAGTTCACAAACCGATTGTCGCAGCTAGAGGCTACTTCATCAAAGGCAAATTCGACCAATTTGGACGCAGCCAACCCTTCTCAGCTTTTGTACAAGCTTTTCGCGATTTAATAAACCAATTGCTGAGCGAAACAGATGCTAAAGTTGAACAGTGGAAGACTCAAATCCTGGCAGCATTGGGCGAGAATGCTCAGGTAATCGTTGAGGTAATTCCTGAACTAGAACGGATTATCGGAGAGCAACCACCGGCACCAGAACTCGTCGGCAGTGCTGCCCAAAATCGCTTCAATCGCTTATTAGAGAACTTCATTCAACTCTTCACAACCAAAGAACATCCCCTCGTCATCTTCTTAGACGACTTGCAATGGGCCGACTCAGCCTCATTGAACTTGATTAAACTTCTGACGAGCGATCGCGATCGGCGCTATCTCTTATTAATTGGAGCATATCGAGATAACGAAGTCAGTCCCGTACACCCTTTGGTGCTGACGTTATCCGACATTCAACAAAGCGGAGCTACGGTAAACACCATTACCCTCGCGCCGCTCGATTGCTTCAATTTGAATTGTTTGATTGCCGATACTTTAGTTTGTTCTAGAGCGTTGGCTATTCCCTTAACAGAACTGGTCGATCAAAAAACCCAAGGCAATCCGTTTTTTAGCACGCAATTTCTCAAATCTCTGCATAAAGATGGGCTAATTACATTTAATTTTGACGAGCGGTATTGGCAGTGCGATATCGCCACAGTGCGAACCTTAGCCCTGACAGATGATGTGGTAGAGTTCATGGCGCTTCAATTGCAAAAGTTGCCATCCCAGACGCAAGAAGTTTTAAAGTTAGCTGCCTGCATTGGCAACGAATTCGATTTAGCAACATTGGCGGTAGTTTGTGAAAAATCTTCTTCAGATACGGCAGCCAACTTGTGGCCTGCTTTGCAAGCAGGGTTGATTCTCCCACTAACTGAAGTTTATAAATTTTTTACTTCAGACGAGGTTGAATTCATAAATCAGAATTCACAAGGAGACAGCAATACTTCTGACTCATGGTTCCAGAATCCCGACTCCTGTTATTACAAATTTCTGCACGATCGCGTACAGCAAGCAGCTTACGTTTTGATTCCCGAATCCCAGAAACAATCCACTCACCTCAATATTGGCCAACTGTTGTTGATTAATACTCCGACAACTGAAAGGGAAGAGCAAATTTTTAATATAGTCAACCAGTTGAATTATGGTGTTGATTTAATTGCCGAAACAACACAGCGTTACCAACTGGTTGAGTTGAATTTGACGGCGGGACGCAAGGCGAAGACTGCTACTGCTTATGCTGCAGCACGCAAATATTTAAGTTTTGGCAGACAAATCCTAGCTCCCGATAGCTGGCAAACTCACTATGAAACAGCCCTCGAACTGCACGTATTAGCGGCAGAAACTGCATACCTGAGCTATGATTTTCAGGAAATGCAGGAATTAGCAGCTTTAGTCCTCCACAATGCCAGAACGCTGCTGGATAAGGTCAAAGTTTATGAAATCGAGCTTTCTGCTTGTACGGCGCAAGTCAAACCCAAACAAGCCGTTGAAATGGGGTTAGCAGTTCTCAAACTCTTGGGAATCTGCTTCCCAGAAAATCCAACTCCGGCAGATATTCAGCAGCGACTAGAACAAACCGCGTCACTTTTTGCGGGTAAAAAAATCGCGGAGTTTATTGATTTGCCAGAAATGGAAAATCTCCAAAAGCAAGCAGCATTGCGGATTTTATCAGGTTTAGTTTCTCCAGCCTACATCACGGCTCCACTTCTCCTGCCACTGGTTATTGTGGAAATGGTGCATTTGTCGGTTAGTTATGGAAATGCTCCCTTATCTGCTTTTGCTTACGGCTTGTATGGATTGGTATTAAGCGGTGTAGTTCAAGACATTGAAACAGGGTTTGAATTTGGGCAATTGGCGTTAAATATTGTTGATTTATTTAATGCTAATTACCTCAAAACTAAAGTATATTATACAGTCGGCGTTCACATCATACATGGTAAACATCATGTTAAAGAAACCATCCCTCTTTTAAAAGAGGGTTACGCCAGAGGACTGGAAACAGGAGAGCTAGAATTAGGATATTCAGCCAAAGAAATCTCTCAATATTCATATTTAATCGGTCGGGAAATTGCCGGACTCGAAGAGGAGGTAGCGACTTACTGCAATGCGCTGGTTCAATTTAAACAAGAAGCAGCGTTAAATTATACTCAAATCGTTCATCAGGCTTTATTAAACCTGCTGGGGCGATCGGAAAATCCATGTCAATTTGTGGGAGATGCCTACAATGAAGAAACAATGCTCCCATTTCACATCCAAGCAAACGATCGCAACGGGCTCCACTATTTGTACTTCCATAAAATGCTTGTGTGTTACCTATTTGGAGAAACCGAGCAAGCTTTAGAAAATGCTCGGCAAGCCGAACAGTATTTAGACGCGGTGACGGGTATGCTGAATGTGCCCATGTTCTACTTTTATGACTCTCTAGCACGGCTGGGCGTTTGTACCGATGTGGCTTCCTCCGAAGAGAAACAAGAACATCTGGAAAAAGTAAAAAGCAACCAAGAAACCCTTCATAAATGGGCGCATCACGCCCCCATGAATTTCTCTCACAAATTTTTCCTAGTGGAAGCCGAACTTTTCCGAGTGCTGGGTGAAAATGTGCAGGCGATGGAGAATTACGATCGCGCTATTGTTCTTGCTAAAGAAAACGATTATCTCAACGAAGAAGCTCTGGCGAATGAATTGGCTGCTAAATTCTACATGGCATGGGGGAAAGAAAAACTTGGCCAGGTATATCTAAGAGATGCTTACTATGCTTATGCTCGTTGGGGAGCGAAAGCAAAAATCGACGATTTAGAACAACGCTATCCCGAACT
Organism: Microcoleus sp. POL10_C6; assembly: GCF_036701585.1. Lineage (NCBI taxonomy): Bacteria > Bacillati > Cyanobacteriota > Cyanophyceae > Oscillatoriales > Microcoleaceae > Microcoleus > Microcoleus sp. POL10_C6. The sequence continues at coordinate 79,595 of NZ_JAUBRB010000021.1, forward strand.
TCTTGCTCCTATCTTCAAACAGGAAAATGCTGGTTCGTTCGAGAAAGGTACTACCTCCCATGAGACTTCATTAATTTCTAGTCATCGCCAAACAATTGCTGGAAGTACGAGTACCACAGTAATAGATTTACCAACTGTTATCAAAGCTTATCAAGCTTTGTCTAGCGAAATTAAGCTGGAACAATTGCTCACTACCCTTATGGAAGTAGCGATTCAGAATGCAGGCGCTCAAACAGGAGTATTGATTTTGAAAGAAGAGGACAACTGGAAAATCGCCGTCCACTGTAGCGATCGCCAAGGTTGTCTTCTGCAAGAAACTATTGGGATTGAGGATAGCGAATCAATTCCCCAGACTGTGATTAATTACGTCAAACGCACCCAGAAAACCCTAGTTTTCGATGATGTCAAGACTGAATTAATATTTACTTCTGACCCCTATATCAAGCAGCATCAACCTAAGAGCATCCTCTGTACTCCGATTATCCATCAAGGCAAAATGATGGCAATTCTGTATTTGGAAAATAATCTGACGACAGGGGCATTCACTGGCGATCGCGTCGCTCTCCTCAACATCCTCTGTTCCCAAGCTGCCATCTCGCTGGAAAACGCCCGCTTATATCAGCAATCTCAACAGCTTTATCAACAATCTCAGGATTATGCCCAAAAACTGGAGCAGTCTATCCAAGATCTCAAACAGACGCAACTGCAATTGGTGCAGGGTGAAAAGATGTCGGCTCTGGGAAATTTAGTCGCAGGGGTAGCCCACGAAATTAACAATCCCGTAGGCTTTATCGCCGGCAACTTGCAACCTGCTCAAGAATACGTGGGGGATTTATTCAATTTGATTGATTTGTATCAAGCAACATTTCCCCATCCGGGAGTGGAAATTGAAACAGAAATTGAGGATATAGACTTGGAGTATTTGCGAGAAGATTTGCCCAAATTGATTGGCTCGATGAAAGAGGGGGTCGAGCGCATCCGCAATATCAGTACGAGTTTGAGAACGTTTTCCAGGGCAGATAGCGATCGACCCGTTTCTTTCAATATTCACGATGGGATCGAAAGCACTCTGCTAATTCTCAAGCACCGTTTAAAAGCCAGCGAGTTCCGCCCTGCCATTGAAGTTGTGAGAGAGTATGGTAACTTGCCTCTAGTGAAATGCTTTCCCGGACAGTTAAACCAGGTATTTATGAATGTGCTGGCTAATGCCATTGACGCTCTGGAGGAGTCAAATAAGGAGCGCACTTTTAGTGAAATTAAAGCCCTACCTAATCAAATCACGGTTCAAACTGCTCTGAGCGAAGACAAAAATCAGGTTTTGATTCGGATTAAGGATAATGGAGTGGGGATGTCGGCGGAAGTCCAGGAAAACATCTTTAACCACTTATTTACAACCAAACCTGTGGGTCAAGGAACTGGATTAGGGTTGTCGATCGCACACCAAATTGTTGTGGAAAAACATGGAGGTACGTTACTCGTAAATTCTTCTTTGGGGCAGGGTTCGGAGTTTGTGATTTCTATTCCGGGGTGAGCCTTTTGTAGTAGGGCTTGAGGGCAATTAGTGCGATCGCCAAAAATATCGGATTTAGTAAGAAGAGACATACGGATTGTCCGGGTTCCTAAATCCCCATGCGTTTAAAAGTGAAATTGTGAGTTGTAAGCTGTGAAACGTAATTTTTTCTATTGGCGTCTAATATTGTCAGTCTCGATTTTACCCGGACTGGCGATCGTCCCGTCTTTGCTCTGGAATCAACCCGGAAGAGCACAACAGGGGGAGATGGGTGGGCGGATTGATGCTTCGAGAGCCCGCCAGGGAATGAATTCCCTGGCTGATAGCGAAAGTCGGTTAAAACCGACTGAAATATTGAGCGATAGTTCTTTTGAGAGAACTTCAGCTATGAGAGAGGGAATTCATTCCCTGTCGGAATATAGGCTTTTGGCTCAATCTGTACCGCCATCTTCGATAATTAGACAAGGCCGCCAAGTTTCTCTAAACGGCCGCATTCTCCCCCTAAGTTGGACTCAGCAGCCGGCAAACAGCACTTCTGGGAATTTCCGAACTTGGATTGCTGATGTTGGATTGATGCAAAGTGCGGGAGTGGATTTGCTCAGCAGCGCCGACAGTGCCAAACAACCGGTGCAGTGGTTTTCGGTATCTTTAACCGGCGCTCAAAGCTTAGCAGCGCGGGCAACAGGCCCGTATCGTTACTTAGATGTTACCGATTTTGCTAGACTTGCGGGCTGGGAGATATCTGCTGATGGGAATATTCTAAAAATTACTTCTCAAAGTGCAAGTGTTACCGGAATTCGGCAAGCAGAAATAGAATCGGGCGATCGCATTGTAGTAGATCTCGATCGACCAACTCCTTGGCAAGTTAACTTTGTCAATAAACCAATCCCGTCGCCGACACCCACACCCAACCCCCCGGACGACCCCACAAAGCCCGCTATCCCACTGCCCAACCTCCGCGCAGCGCCAAACCTCGAAACACCAGACGACCCTACCAAACCCGCTCTCCCGCTGCAAATAACGCCCGCAGCGCCGATCGCCGGTCAAGAATGGTCGATCGCGATCGATGCCAAAGTCGATCCGGCGTTACTTCAGGACACTTTTCAAACCAGCAAACAATTGCTATCACTAAAAGTCGAACCTGACGGCGATCGAACCAAAGTCAAAGTGAAGATTCCTTTAGGTTGGCGGCCGCAAGTTTTCAGCCTGGGAAATCCCAATCGATTAGTTATCGACATTCGGCCAGATTCGTTAGTAGAAAAAAACATTGTTTGGGCGCCCGGTGTGCAGTGGCGGCAGCAGTATCAAAATTTAGGAACTGCTCGTTTTCCAGTAGTTTGGTTAGAAGTTAATCCGCGTCAATCCGGTGTGAAAATTAGACCAATTCTCAGCAATCCTCCTGCCGAACAAGGCACTGCACCTTTATTGCAAACAGCAGAAGTTTCGGGTGCGGCGGCTGCAATTAATGCAGGTTTTTTCAATCGAATTAATCGCTTAGCTTTAGGGGCAATTCGGCGTGACAATAAATGGCTTTCCGGGCCGATATTGAACCGGGGGGCGATCGCCTGGAACGATCGGGGAGAATTTGCGATCGATCGTTTAACTTTGCAAGAAATTTTGATCACTCCGGCCAATCAATTTTTGCCTGTTTCTCATCTCAATAGTGCCTACGTACAACCGGGAATCGGTCGCTACAATTCTGATTGGGGAACAACTTATACTCCGTTGTCTGGCAATGAAATAGTTGTGACAGTTGCGGACGATAGAGTTGTCAGCCAATCCCCCGCAGGTGCGGTGGGAATAACAACTTTTCCCATTCCAGCTAACGGTTATATTTTGGCTTTGCGTGCCGATTTGTTCCCTGCATCTGAACTCTCTATCGGCACTTTATTGCGTTTAGAAACTAACACTTTTCCTGCTGATTTTAACCGTTTTCCGTACATTCTCGGCGGCGGGCCGGTGTTGGTACAAAACAGTCAAGTTGTGCTGGATGCTAGGGCGGAAGGGTTTAGCGATGCCTATGTTAGACAGACAGCAATTAGAAGTGCGATCGGGCGAAATGCTGCGGGGAATTTGCTGATTGTAGCGGTGCACAATCGTGCGGGCGGGGCGGGGCCAAATTTCGCAGAACTGGCGCAGATATTGCAGCAAATGGGTGCTGTGGAGGCTTTAAATTTGGATGGGGGAAGTTCGACGAGTTTGTATTTGGGAGGTAGTTTGCTCGATCGACCTCCGTCAACTGCCGCGAGAGTTCATAATGCGATCGGTATTTTCATTCAACCATAAGTAGTTAATTTTCGACAATTTTCGGCGGTTAGAAACCGCTACTACACAAACAAAGTTCACCTACGTGGACTGGTAAATGTGAATGTCCCAACCTGCGGAGGCAGGTTTCGTCTTTGTAGCCGCGGTTTCCAACCGCCGCGGCATTTACAAATCTTTTGCCAAAAATAACTTGACATCCCAGTCTCCCTGTGCTAGCTTGTCGAATAGTATGGTGTTTAATCCACAAATTGCAGCACTTTAGCTATGTTCACAGCCCACAGCAATTTTTATTTTTGGTGCAGCCAAGTTCGCCCGGAGTGAATTGGTAATTCACTGTGAACATCCGGGCGAACCGCAGATTAACACCTGCGGTTTTGTTTTTTCTACTTCTTTCCCCAACAACCAATCGAGCACAAGCGAAAACAGCAATGACATTATTCAGTAACTGGTACTACAGCTTTTATTTTTGGCCCCACAGGAGTTCTGGGTAAATTGTCGTGCTGTCTTTTCGCACCAACCCGGAACTCCTTAAAAGTTCCGGGTTTTTTATTGTCAACCACCCACTTAAATTTCTAGGAAAATACCCTCATGTTAGAAGCAAAACTCGTAACCAAATCTCATCCCGAACACCAAACAATTGTCAAACTCTCAGAAACAGTCTCAGTCGGCGGCACAGAATTATTAATCATCGGTGGCCCCTGTACCGTAGAAAGTTCCGCACAAATGGAAACAGTCGCCCGCCAACTATCCGCCGCATCCGTGCAAGCTTTGCGAGGCGGAGTCTACAAACCCCGCACTTCTCCCTATGCTTTCCAAGGGATGGGAATTGAGGGACTGGAAATTTTAGCTGATGTCAGCCGGCGTTACGGTTTGCCCGTGGTGACAGAGGTAATGTCGATCGCCCAAATCGAGCCAGTTGTCACCTATGCTGATATGCTGCAACTAGGCAGCCGGAATATGCAAAACTTCGAGTTACTAAAGGCGATCGGTCAAGCCGGAAAACCAGTCCTGCTAAAACGCGGCTTATCAGCCACCATCGAAGAATTTGTGATGGCCGCCGAATACATTCTCAGTCACGGAAATCCTCATGTAGTTCTCTGCGAAAGAGGCATCCGCAGCTTCGACAATTACACCCGGAATGTATTAGATTTAGGTGCAGTCGCAGCGCTGAAACAGTTAACTCATTTGCCAGTAATTGTAGACCCTTCTCACGCCGTCGGCAAGCGAGAATTAGTCGCACCACTAGCCAAAGCAGCGGTTGCTTGCGGTGCAGACGGATTAATTATTGAGTGTCACCCGCAACCGGAAAAATCGGTTTCTGACGCGCGGCAAGCTCTTTCTTTGCCCGATATGGTAGATTTAGTTGTTAGTTTGCGCCCTGTAGCCGCCGCCGTTGGCCGCTGCATACCGGAGATTAATGTGCCTTCAGAGGTATTAAGTTGGAAGTGATATTGGTAGGAAATAATCTATAACTTTTAACGTCAAACTCTACAGTCGGTTTTAACCGAATTGAGCTTTGAGGCAGGGGTTTAAGCCCCTGCCGAAATCGGGGAAAGCGCGTGTTTCACGAATTTAGATTAAAATAAAAAATAATACTGTCATCTACGAAAATTTGCTTAATTATGGCAATACTACTTAACGTTCCCTCGATCGTCTGCTCTGGCTGCGCTGATACAATTACCAAAGCCATCAAAACTGTTGACTCCGATGCTACTGTCAATGTGGATGTCGCAGCTAAGACTGTTACAGTTGAAGCTCAAGCTTCTGAAGAGTCAATTTCACAGGCGGTTGTTGCTACGGGCCACACCGTCAAAGATTGATATTGAGTTTGGTGAGGGCGGGTTTACGAGATTAGTGGTCTTAAACCAAAATAATTGGTAAAAGCCGCCCCTACAAAATTTTAAATCGATTAGCAATGCCCAATGCCCAATGCCCAATGCCCAATGCCCAATGCCCACTGCCCAACGCCCAACCCCCAAAAGATTATTCTTCGTCTAAGTGTTCGGCGACTGCTTGGTAAAGTTCAAAAACGTGGCGATCGAGTAAACTATAAAAAACTTGTCTCCCAACCTTGCGGTAACTTACCAACCGCATCGCCCGCAAGGCCCGCAACTGATGCGATACTGCTGACTCGCTCATACTTAACGCCGCAGCCAAGTCACACACGCACAGTTCTTGTTTTGCCAAAACCGACAGCAGCCGCAGGCGATTCGCATCTCCCAAAAGACTGAAAAACTCAGCCATCCGCTGAGCTTTTGCGGTGTTGAGAACTTGTGTTTGGATGTCCCCGGCCCGTACACTGTCAACTAGGTGCGGTCGATCGCACATTGGTGTATCGTTTTCTTGGTGAGGCTGACTTATCGCTCCATTAACAGCAGAGTTGGGTGACATCTTTTCCCGGCTAATTTTAATTCTCATTTTCATTTTAGTGCGATCGGCAAAGCTTTTGTAACAAAACTTTTACACTCCCTTGACTTATATCTGAATATGTGTTCATATATTAGTATAGACAAACAACCCCACCAGGAGAATGTAAAATGACTACTGCCACCCAAACAAAATGTGCCTGTCCTTCATGCTCGTGCGTTGTCAGCCCCAGCGAAGCCATTGAAAAAGACGGCAAAACATACTGTTCCAGTGCTTGCGCTGACGGGCACCCCAACGGCCAAGGCTGCGGCCACACAGGCTGCGAGTGCCACAAATAAATATTCGGCTTCAGAAAAGGTTAATCACCAACTGCCAAATATATCTTAAGGGAGATGCGAAGCGCGCATTTCCCATTTTTTGTGCTTTTAGGTTAAAGAAAAGTTAAAATAAAGCTAACTTAAGGTTAAGACTGCATTAATAGACTAAATACAGAGCGAAAAAGCACAATTGCTACTTACGCAATACAATAGAAGCAAGTTGGCGCCGCGATACAGAGTACAAATAGTGCTATTAACAGCAGAGACCGAACCAAAAGTTGAATACCAAAAGTTTAATTAGGAGGGGGCAATGAAAGAGCGGGAAGATTTTTTACATCCTCGCAATCGCTACTACGGTGATTTCACGCCAGAAAACTTGGCGTTTAATGCCAACTTGCAGGAGTTTGCTCAAAAAATAACTTATATTTGCTCGCTGGAAACAGGGGGGAAAATTAGCGCTGAGAAAGCTTATAAAGATATTAAGATGCTTTGGAAAGACTTAAAATCCTCTAAGAAGCAATTGGGAATTGGTCAAAAACCCCCCAGTACCGAGGAGCAAAATTCACCTTAAAGTCATCGCAGCAAACGCAGCGTTTGCAATCGAAAACCCCTGCGATTGCGAGCGCTGCATTTTGCTGCTTACCCAGAAAATGTAAGGTTCTTGGTAGTAGGCGAACTTTAGAAAATTCTATGGTTTGGGAGTTGGTGCAGTTTCTCCGGCAAAGGAAGTACAATTACCGCCGAGGCCAGAAATAATCGCGCAAGTATTAGTTTTCAGCATTCCCTGATATGTATCAGCACCGGTGCCCGGGCCGCCCAACTCGTCGCTGTAAAGTTCTTTGTCCCAAATTTTGACATTTGCCTCCCTCGCCACAGTCTCCATCAACTTCGGATTAGTTGTAGTTTCTGCAAAAATTGTCGGCACTCCTGTGGTCTTAATTTCTGAGGACAATTCGGCAATTCTTGCGGCGGTGGGCTGTTCCTCTGTCGTCACACCCTGCAAAGCTCCAGCCATCTCCAAACCGTAAGCATCGGCATAGTAACTCAGAGCATCGTGAGTTGTTACTAACTTGCGTTTTTGGGCTGGAATAGTCGCAATTTGAGCTTTAATCCAAGTATCTATTTTTTGCAACTCATCTGTTAAGCTGGCTGCATTTTTTGTATAAATTTGAGCATTGTTGGGGGAAACTTTGATCAATTCATCGCGAATTGTTTCTACCATACGGATGCCATTTTGAGGGTTATGCCAAACGTGAGGGTCAGGGACTTTTTCGCCTTCTGCATGAGATTGGTTTTCCCCTTTCTCTTCACCGTGTTCGTGCTCGTCTTTGCCCATCAGCGGTTTGGGAACGGCGAGTTCGTGGACGGCGATTTTGGGCGCGGAATTACTGCTGGATTGAATTAACTTAATGATGCTGGGTTCGTGGTTGTAGCCGCCGTATAAAATCAGATTTGCTGTTTCAATCGCTTTGCGGTCTTCCGGCTTGGTTTGATAGGCGTGGGGGTCGTCTCCCGGCTTGATTAGACAGGTGGTGTCGATCGAACTTTGAGCGATTTCTTTAGTTAGGTTGCAGATAACGCCAGTCGTGGCCACGACTTTGGGCAAGTTGGCGGCCTGACTGGCTGGAGTTTGAGTTGCGGCGGGACTCTCTGGCACTCCATTACTTGCGTTCTGTGCTCCACTGCACGCAACCACTCCGCAACCAATTGCCAAAACAGCCGTACCCCACAATCTGCGGGTTTTTCCAGCCAAGTTCTTTAACATTTTCACCTTTGGAACGATAATCATTATTGCTTTTTCGAGTTATCCTATTGTAGTAGCTACGAACAAGAATCGTTCTCAAAATCTCTAATTATGCTAGAAGTGCAAGACTTGGCTGTCAATTATCGCGGAATTGCGGCCCTCAACAGCGTGAATTTCCAGTTAGATCCCGGACAATTAACTGGCGTGTTCGGCCCCAACGGCGCGGGGAAAAGCACGATGGTGAAAGCGATGCTGGGATTGATACCCACCTGTCGCGGTTTGGTCAAATATCAGGGGCGGCTGCTGAAGGAACAGTTGTCGCGGGTGGCTTATGTGCCGCAGCGATCGCAAATTGACTGGGATTATCCGATTACTGTGTGGAATGCGGTAATGATGGCGCGAACCGTTCAGACTGGTTGGTTTCGCAGTCCCTCGAAGCAGTCGCAAGAATTGGTGAAAGCTGCTTTGCTGCGGGTAGGAATGTGGGATTTGCGCGATCGGCAAATTGGCGAACTGTCTGGCGGACAGCAGCAGCGGATTTTCTTAGCAAGGTCGATCGCCCAACAAGCCGATTTATTTTTTTTCGACGAACCTTTTAACGCGATCGACAAAGCAACTGAAGAAATTATTTTCAATATTTTTGCAGAGCTCAAAGCCGAAAATAAAACATTGCTAGTAATCAGCCACGATTTAGGCGAAACTTTAAAACAGTACGACAATTTATTATTGCTAAATAAGCAGTTAATTGCAAGTGGTACCTGCCGGGAAGTGCTCACCGCAGCAAATATTCAAAAAGCCTATGGATACGATTTAAGTTTAGTTTCCGCGTAAGCCAAAAAAGATTTATCTTTAAAATTGATAGTGGCACGGGCGTCCCGCCTGTGCAATTGATAGTGGCACGGGCGTCCCGCCTGTGCAATTGATAGTGGCACGGGCGTCCCGCCTGTGCAATTGATAGTGGCACGGGCGTCCCGCCTGTGCAATTGAAGGTGGTTGAAAAAATCCTATTATTGACGTAATTCAATGTTAAACCTACTAATTGAGCCGCTAAAATTCGAGTTCATGCGAAATGCGATCGCCGTCGGCGTTTTGCTAGGAATTCTCTGCGCCGTTGTCGGCTCCTACTTAATTGTACAGCAAATGGGAATGATGGTTGACATGATTGCCCATTCAGTATTAGCAGGATTGCCCGTAGCTTTTTCTTTAGGTTTCAATATTTCGATCGGCGCCTTTATATCGGGAATTATCAGCGCCGTGATTATGGCGTGGATTCAATCGCAATCGCGCCTAAAAATTGATGCAGTCATGGCATTAATTTTATCTACATTTTTAGCCATTAGCGTCACCTTGATTAGCTTATTGCGGACAACAAAATTAGACTTAGACGGGTTTCTGTTCGGGAATATCTTGTCAGTTGCGCCTGCGGACGTGCAGCAGACTTTTGTCATTACTTTGATTATTTTGGCGACGGTTAAAATCTTTTATAAAGAACTGCTATTTTATACTTTTGACCCCCTGGGGGCGCAAGCGTGCGGTTTGCCTGTAAACTGGATTTATTTCGGGATGATTTCGGCGATTACGCTGACGATTGTTGCGAGTTTGCAAACTGTGGGAGCGCTGTTAGTAATTTCGCTATTAATCGGGCCGGGAATAACGGCGTATTTGTTGGTAAAAGAGCTACATTTAATGATGGGATTAGGAGCAATTCTTGGGATTACAGCTAGCGTGAGTGGTATGTATCTCAGCTATTATTTTAATATGCCGTCTGGGGCGGCAATTGTATTAGTTATTTTTGGGTTATTTTTAGGGGCTTTATTGTTCAGTCCCAGTCAAGGAATTTTGACAAGAAAGAGAGGATAACTCTCTTGGATGCACACACTCTATTTGTTGTGGGTTTTTTACGCTTACTTACGAAAAATTTTCCCGTAGGAACACGGTAATGCCCATTGGTGTCAACTTAAGATATAACCCATAGTCCAGCAAGGGTTGAAACCCCTGCCTCAAAGCTAAAGTCCTCTTAAGAGGACTGAAGAAAAGAATTTTCAACTCATTAGTCCTCATAGCGAGGACTTTAGCTATTAGACAGGGAATTCATTCCCTGGCGGACTGACGGGCTGACTGGCGGACTTTCGGTTTAAGTTGACACCTATGGGCATTGCTGTTTCCCTACAAGGGCTACATATAGAGATTCTGCGTCCAGTACAGCTTACTTAGCTTGACAATAAGCTTCGTAAACGCCATCAAGCAGTAAGTTGATAGCAAAAGTTGCTTTCTCGGTGGCTAACAGCGCTTCCTGTTTTGCTTCTTCAGTTTGGCAAAGTTCTAACAGCGCTTCGCGGGTAGCTTCCGAGTGGAACTCGTCGGCTTTTTCGTGGACTTTAAAGAAAGACAAAGCAGATTCGGAATCGATGCCGTAAAATTCCTTCAAACCAGCGATTTTGGTTGTAGAAACTTCGGGGATTTGCGCTTCGTAAGCGTAAAGGGCTGCTAAACCTGTGACGGGCGATTCGCTGCGCGCTAAGTCTTTGAGAATGCGAACGGATTCGCTGGTTTTTTCTAAGTGTTCGTGATCGATAACTGCATTTCTGTCTAAACCCAAACCTTCGGCAAAGCGCAGCCACAGTTCAGGGTGATTAGCAGCGCCTCTCTCTTCTTCTATCAGGTTTTCGAGGAGCATTTGACGAATTTTGATGTCGTCACAGGCGGCGTGCGTAGCGCTGACGTAGGTGGGGAAGTTGTGGACTTGCAGATAATATTCTTTGGCGTACTCTTGCAGCATTGCGAGGTCGAGTTTACCTTCGTTCCACATTTGGTAGAACGGGTGTTTCAGCAAGTGGTTTTGGTCGAGAATAGTGTTGAGTTGTTCGAGAAATTGCTGTTGGGTCATAATTGTCGATCGCCTTGGAGGATAGTTCAGCCACTAAAATGGTATTGTAATCTAGCATTTTGTCAAGACCAAGTTTTCAATTTTTATGTTTTGGTCAAACTGGTGCGCCCGTTATGCCAACTTAGCGCCGCCCGAAGCCTTGGCCGCGCATAGACTTTGACCAAACCAGCAATTCGCCACCGCATCCGCCAGCGGCGAGAAACTGGCCTTCGGGATGCCATGCGAGACAGGAAAAACCGCCCTCTGCACCTTCTAGAATTTGCAGCAATTGTTCTGCTTCGTACCACAAACAAACTTGACCGTCTGCCGCTGCGGAAGCTAATAAAAATGTGCTAGGTTGAAAGGCGATCGCATTTACCACATTTTCATGCACCTCTAACGCCCAAGAATCCCAACCGACACTTTCATCAGCGTCTCTTTCCCAGACAGAAATGCCTTGAGAACTCGAAGCAGCTAACAAAGGTGCACCCAAAGAATTAGTTTTATCCGACCAAGCTAACTCCCGAACTTTCCCCGGAAAACCCTGCATTACCCACGGTTCAAAATTGCCCCATTCATTAACAATGAGAGTATTGTCCATATTGCCACAAGCTAAATATTCTCCTTGTGGCGACCAAGCAATTGCACCGGTTGCAGAGGGTACTGATAAAATTTCCGGGTCTTCGTCCCAGTCTTCGCCATGCCAAACTTTGACGCCTTGATAGCCGCTAACTGCCAGATATTGAACCATCGGATGCCATGCTAAATCGAGGATAGATGATGACTCGAAATTCAGCGTTACTTCAACAACATTATCCTCAACATTCCATACTTGAACGTAGCGGCCCATACTGAAAGCTAACTGGTTGCAGTTGGGACTCCAAGCTAACTTATCAACCCAGACGCGCTGGTTGTCCAAATCAGCAATTAATTCCCCAGAATTAACGCGCCAAATTCGCACTTTTCCATCTTGTCCGCCAGCAGCTAGGAATTGACTGTCGCGGGAAAAAGACAAGCAATCGGCTGATTTACCCGTAGCAGTTTGTAGCATTTGCAAGGACAATTCATTAACTGCCCCTACTGCCACCAGCATCACTTCGCCCGCACCAGAACAGACTGCTAAAGTTTTGCCGTCCGGCGACCAAGTAACAGCAGTTACGTAGTCAGACAGCATTTCTTTAGCGTGAAATTGCAGGGTTAGTTCACTTTTATTTGTCTTTTTGTTAACCATATTTATTGAATCTGAGATGTTGCACTATTCTTAAGAACGGGCAAGATGCCCGTTCCACAAGAGATGAATTTTATTCCTGTGGAACAGGCATCTTGCCTGTTCCATTCCACAAGAAATGAATTTTATTCCTGTGGAACAGGCATCTTGCCTGTTCCTAAAAGGCTGATTAAAAATGCTTCAATATGCCAGTTAAACCAGACATTTCCGAAAATCCTCTTTCAATTGATTTTCATTTAAGTTGCGACCAATGAATACGAGTTCGTTTTTCGGAGTTTCTGTAGCTTTCCAAGGTCTATCCGGTCTGCCATCGAACAGCATATGCACTCCTTGAAAAACAAATCTGTTGTTTTGTCCAGCCATATTCAAAATGCCTTTTGTCCGAAAGATATTCGGGCCTTGAGTTCGCAACAATTCGCCGATCCAATCGCTAAATTTGTTGCCATCAATAGCACCAGGTTCGACTATTGCTACGGAAGTTACTGTTTCGTCATGTTCGTGTTCGTGTTCGCCCAAAAAGTCGGGTTCGATTTCTAATGCCCGGTTCAAATCAAATGCTTTAACGCCCAACAAAGCATCCATTGCTAATTCAGCGTTGCGGGTGCGGTGAATTTTGGCCATTGCATTCATTGCACGAATTCGCTTTTCTAATTCTGCCAATTCTTCGTCAGTTACTAAATCTGTTTTGTTTAGTAAAACTACATCTGCGAAGGCAATTTGTTCTTGAGCTTCGTCTGCATCCCAGTGCTGCCAGATGTGCTTGGCATCGACTACCGTGACAACTGCATCTAGCAGTAATGTGTCCCGCATATCTTCGTCTACAAAAAATGTCTGAATTACGGGCGCGGGGTCGGCTAAACCTGTGGTTTCGATAACTATGTGGTCGAATTTGTCGCGCCGCTTCATTAAGTTACCGATAATCCGAATTAAATCACCTCGGACTGTACAGCAAATGCAGCCGTTGTTCATCTCAAAAATTTCTTCGTCGGCATCAATTATCAGTTGGTTGTCGATGCCTACTTCGCCAAATTCGTTGACGATGACTGCAACTTTTTTGCCATGTTCCTGTGTTAAAATGCGGTTCAGTAGCGTAGTTTTGCCTGCACCCAGATAGCCTGTGAGAACAGTAACAGGAACTGATTCGATCGCCCCAGCAGTCACCATACTTGACCTCGATTTTTGTACAATGATAACCATTATCGCTATTTTACACCAGACTTGCTGGCAGTGGTCACAATATTAAATAATGTTAATTAATTGTTCGTCAGAGCTTGGAGGAGCGAGTTTTGCCAATAATATTTGCTGCAATTCAAAATATCCATCAACCCGCCCCTCTCAAATGACAATTAGTTGTTAATCATAGCTGCAATTCGATCGCGCTCTAACTCTCGACCGATCAGCACTAATTTGGTTTGCCGGAGTTCGGAAGGTTGCCAAGGACGATCGTAAAAATATTCTATCCGCGAGCCCACACCTTGCAACACCATCCTCATCGGTTTCTTGGGAACCGCCACAAACCCTTTAATCCGATAGATTTCCTCCTGCTGCATCAAGGATTGCAGTTTTTTTACCAAAGCTTCAGGTTCAAATTCGCGATCGGCAATAAAGTAAGTCGAGTTAATATCATCATCATGTTCATGTTCCTCCTCAGTGTCGTGGTGACTGGGGCGAGACTCCAAATCATCCTCAACCGCGGCATTAAATCCCATGAGCACATCAGGGTTAATTTCGCCACCTTTGCAGGGTACAATTTTTACACTCGGACGTAACTCTTGCTGCAACCAGCTTTGGACTTTCTTGTGAGTTTCCGCATCTACGCGATCGACCTTCGTTAAAAGTACCATATCGGCACAGGCTAACTGGTCTTCAAACAATTCCTCGATCGGAGTTTCGTGATCTAAACTATCATCAGCCTGCCGCTGTGCCATCAAAGCATCGATATCACCGACAAAAGAACCGCTAGCAATAGCTTCGCAATCGACAACAGCAACAACACCGTCCACTGTAGCACCCGTCCGAATTTCCGGCCAGCGAAAAGCTTGAATCAAAGGTTTAGGAAGTGCGAGGCCCGAAGTCTCAATTAAAATACAATCAATTTGTTCTCTGCGCTTCAACAATTCCTGCATAGTCGGCAAGAATTCCTCTTGAACAGTGCAGCAAAGACAACCATTTGTTAGTTCAACAATATTGCTGCTTACAGTTTCTTCTTCGTCGCAAACTTGGCAATCGCGCAGCAGTTCTCCGTCAATTCCGATTTCGCCAAATTCGTTAACCAGAACAGCAATGCGGCGACCTTGATTATTTTGCAATAAGTGGCGAATTAAGGTAGTTTTGCCGCTACCGAGAAAACCAGTGATGACAGTAACAGGAATTTTGTGCATTGATAATTTTGTTGTTGTGTGATTGAATATCTTTCAATTTTGGGTCAGTCAATTGCTGACAGGAAACTCGTTAAACCGACAGTCCGGCAGGGGTTTAAACCCCTGCCTCAAAGCGAAAGTCCTCTCAAGAAAACTAATGAGTTTAAAATTTTTATTCTCAGTCCTCTTTAGAGGACTTTCGCTATTAGCCAGGCACTTAAGTCCCTGGCGGATTGGTGGCATTAGTTGTCACCAATGGGCAGAGCATGGTAACGAGAAATGCTCTAGTTTCCCAGGGGTGGAATCTTTGCTAAAACGCCTTTTTTCAGAGCTTGAGGACGCTCAGACCAAGGCAACAAACCGTCGGGTTTAGCATAGTATTGACCAGCGCATTCAAGTACCGCCTCGACGCTTTCCGAGTCATTTGCTGGTAAATCGCCAAACAGATAAGTGTACTTTCCAACAGCAGCAAAACACACCGCACAAGAGTGACTGCAAGCACTCATGCACTCCACCTCTTGAATCTCAAACTTATCAGAAAACTCCCAATCTTTAGCGAGTTGCGACAAATTTTCCATGAATTGTTGACCGCCGCTTTTGCCTTCTCGCTTGCCGTTTTTCCAAACACTAGCGCAAGCAGTGCAAACAAATAGACTGTGCTTTGTGCGTACAGCCGTGTTAATTCCATCCATCATCCGTACCTCGCAGATGCGTTCAAAAGTGAGTTAGATATCGGCGGGCATTCTGACTTGAGAAACCCCAAGGGTTTCATTACAGTTGCGGGACAGCGCCGGACTTGCACCGAACTTTCCCCGTTTCCTCTAACGGCTGCTCCCCGCTAGAACCGATCGCGAAATCACATCATACCGCACTTGCCGCCTTTTTTCAAAAAAGTTATGTTTGTAGGAGCGATCGTTTCGTTCGTAGTAAGGACTTTAGTCCTTATAAGATAACGGCTTCAGGACTAAAGTCCTTACTACCAACCATAGTAATTACCTATGAACGCTTTTCCTGACTTTTCCAAACATGGCTATCAAATAAGTCGCGAACTCGGATACAACAGTTTGGGCGGTCGCGTCACCTATCTCGCCACAAAAATTAACACAAAAAAATCCGTTGTAATTAAGCAATTTCAATTTGCCCAATTAGGTGCTAGCTGGACAGAATACGAAGCTTACGAACAAGAAATTAAAGTGCTGCAAAAACTGGATTTTCCGGGCATTCCCCGCTATCTCGATTCTTTTCAAACTGACAGTGGTTTCTGCATGGTGCAGGAATACAAAAATGCCGAATCTGCTGTCGCGCAGACTTTTTCCGTGCCCGATATCAAGCAAATTGCGATCGCAACTTTAGATATTTTAGTTGACCTGCAAGCTCAAAAACCGCCGATAATTCACCGCGACATTAAGCCCGAAAACTTGTTAATAGATGACCAGCTCAATGTTTATTTAGTAGACTTCGGTTTTGCTCGTCTAGGAGGTAGAAATATCGCGGCTAGCAGCGTTGTCAAAGGCACGATGGGATTCATGCCGCCGGAGCAAATGTTTAACAGGAAATTAACAAAAGCCTCCGACCTTTACGGCTTGGGGATAACACTAATTTGCTTGTTAAGTGGTACGAAATCTGCGGATGTCGGTAATTTAGTTGATGCCAATTATGGCATTCATTTCCGGCATTTAGTACCGCCATTGCAGCAGGGTTGGATGAATTGGTTGGAGAGGATGGTAGCGCCGAGATTGCAAGACAGATATCCATCGGCTGCGGATGCTTTAACTGCGCTAGAATCTTTGGATGTCAGCAGCTTGCCTAAAGTGAGAATTGAGCGCGATCGCATTCAATTCATCGCCGCAGAATATGGAGAAAAAGTAACACAAATCGTTACCGTTAGCAACCCTATTCCGGATACAATTTTAGCAGGTCGATGGGAAGTAGCACCGCACCCGAACGATCCGCCACATACTCCTTACGACCACCCTTACATCTCCTTTGAACCGCAGAAATTTGAGGGCAATGAGGTTAGGTGCAAAATAACGGTAGATACGAGCAAATTGCTAGCAAGTAAAATTTATCATCGCCAGATGATACTCCATGTTAATTCCGATCCAGATACCCAAAAAATTGAGATTCAAGTTAAAAGTGCTCCTCTTATAGAACCCAAGAAAATGCCATATTTGTTTAAAGATAGAGGGAGTTTTATGTTGGTGTTTATCTGCGTCGGTTGGCTGCTAAGCAACCCGATGGATCCACCGATGTTTTTCACGTTAATAGCTGTCCTACTTCCGGGTTTTGCAGCAGCAGAAAAGACGCTCTATACAGAAAAAGAAAAGACTATATATACAACAGGAAATAAAACTGTAAATTGGTTTCAATCTATCTTAGGAGGCACTTTAGGGATTACAGCAATATTGCTGGCAGCGACTACTGTTTTATCACTTGTTGGTAGTGGTTTTGGTAATAGTACGGGTAAAGAAATCGCTTTACTTGTTGGTTTTGTGATCTCAGCTATAGTTGGTGCTTCAGGTGGTTTTGAGAATAGTAGGAGTTGGACAATGCTGGCATTTGTAGCTTGTGGACTTTTGATTGTCTTTTCTTTACCGACAAGTATAGCAGTGATATTTGTGCTTTTTGTTACTAATTTGGGTTGTTTTAAGGTAGTTTATACCTTAGCTAAAGCCAGGAGTTACGAACAGATTAAAAGAGGTTTTTTTAAGAAAGATGCTGTAGCAATCGCATTTCTAACCGCTGGATTTTACATCAGTTTAGGAGCTGTATTTCAACGGTACTTAAGGTTGGCAAATGAGATGGGTTCGATCGAACCATTAAAAGTTTTAGTTTTAGCAGCAAGTGCGACTGCCCCTCTCCTCGTCACCGCTATTCCCTTACTTTACTTGATTGTTCTTAAAAGAAACAGAATGATGGCTGGCTACCGCAAATCCAAGCCATATTTGATTAAACCATAATCAACAGTTCCTACTAATAACTTTTGTTGGGATTCTTCAATAATTTTAAATACTGAAGTCCTTACTACAAACTTTACAAATTTATGAACGCTTTTCCTGACTTTTCTAACTACGGCTATCAAGTAACTTGCGAGCTCGGGTACAATCGCGCCGGCGGGAGAGTTACCTATCTCGCTACCGAAATTAATACCCAACGTTCCGTCGCTGTCAAACAATTTCAATTTGCCCAAACAGGCGCTAATTGGGCTCAATATCAAGCGTGCGAACAAGAAATTAAGATTTTGCGAGAACTCGATCATCCCAACATTCCCCGCTATTTAGATTCCTTCCAAACTGCATCGGGTTTCTGCATGATTCAGGAATACAAAAATGCCGATTCTCTCGCTATTTTGCGCCAGCTAACACCGCAGCGAACCAAACAAATTGCTATCTCTGTTTTAGAAATACTCAAATACTTGCAAAACCGCGTTCCGCCAGTGATTCACAGAGATTTAAAACCGGAAAATATCTTGGTGGATGATCGTCTGAATGTCAGCCTTGTCGATTTTGGATTTGCTAGAATCGGCGGGGGAGAAGTGGCCGCCAGCAGCGTTGTTAAAGGCACTTTGGGCTTTATGCCGCCAGAACAAATGTTCAATCGGCAGCTAACAGTTGGATCGGATTTATATAGTCTCGGCGCAACGCTAATTTGCTTGCTAATCGGCATCCATTCTACTGAAATTGGCAGCTTGATGGACGATACGGGGGGGATTAATTTTAAACCTCGCTTGCCGCAGCTAACTCCAGAATTTCTTGACTGGTTGCAAAAAATGGTGGAACCTAATTTCAAACACCGTTATCCTTCCGCAGATGTGGCCTTAAATGCTTTGATTCCCCTCGAAGTAGTTCAGCAGCCTAATAACTTAAAACCGGTATTGATATCAGTCGGAATATTAACAGCAATTTCTGCTATTTTTATTCCGCTTTTTTGGAAATCTCCCGAACCTCAAACAGCAGTAGATATCAAACGAGTAATCAACTCAGAAAAATTAAACCCTAAGACTCAAGTAATGTTAACTGACGAATTAGAATCAACGAAACTTAGGAATGTTTGGTCTTTGAAGAAAAACAAAAAAGTCTATTTTGCTGTAAGTGCTGCTAACTTGCCAGAAGGAGAATATAGAAGTTATTGTAAGGTTGTCAACCCTCAAGGACTATTGGCAGCCCAAAGTCAATCTTATTTAAAAACGACGGGCGATCGATTAAATACTTGGTGTTGGTACAATTTTCAAAAGGATGACAAGCCGGGAAAGTGGAAGTTTGAATTTTACTTAGACGGTGAAAGAGTGGCGCAAAATAGTTTCAAGGTCTTACCTTAAGATAGTTGTTCCGGGCTGGCAGTGAATTTCTTTGCCGTCAAAAGTTGGCGGATTCCAAGTTTCTGCATAACTTGCATTAATTCGATCGCTCTCGCAAATGGCAGCAATAGTTGTTATGCCACCCTTTTCTTTAAAAGCAAACACTGCGCCAGTGTAGGATTTCCCGGTGTTCATATCATTAGGTTTCGCAATCGCGATCGCGCTTTCAAATTGTGCTGGTTTGCGGTGATTGTGCAAAGTTTGAACCGGGCCCATTGATGAAACGATCGTGTAATTATAGTTATTGGTCTGTTCTTTAATTCCAATACCCAATTTTCCAATGGAATCGCTAAATTGACCGTATTCTGCATAGTAAGCTTGCTGCGCTCTATTGATGCTTGAAATATATTGTATGGCTTCAAAAAAATTCTTACCCCTTGACGGGGACGGGGGCGGGACGATCGTATTGAGTGGGAAATCGTAAACTGACGCCATGATGCCAGCCACAACCGCGCTGTAAATTGCAATCCTCGGCAGCAAACTGGATACTAACAATCTCGATTTTTTACTGGCTTTAGCTACATTGACTGACATTTTTTTAACTGTCATAAAGTAAATTTGCCAAGCTTGTAGGGTGCGCCACAAGCACCCTACAGATTACAAATTATGCAGTTTCGTGCTGCCGCCATGCGGGATGCCACAGCAATTCAGCAGTCGATCGCTTCTCGACCATTTCAGGAGTAATCATACAGTTAGCCACATCCTTGCGAGAAGGCAACTCGTACATCACATCCAGCATTAACTCCTCTAAAATGCTGCGAAGAGCTCTCGCGCCAGTTTTGCGTCGATAGGCCTCCTGGGCGATCGCCCGTAGCGCTTCCGGCTGGAATTCCAACTCCACGCTGTCCATCTTCAACAGCTTTTGATACTGCTTCACCAGCGCATTCCGGGGCTCGGTCAATATCTGCATCAAAGCTGCTTCATCCAGCGGCGAAATCACCGTTACCACCGGAATCCGCCCCACAAACTCAGGAATTAAACCAAACTTGACTAAATCGTCCGGCTGTACCTGCTGCAAAATATCAGCAGCCCGCTTGTCTTTCCCCGGCAAAGTCGAGTTGCTTTCGCTTTCCGTTGGCTGAATAAAGCCTAAAGATTTTTTACCCAAACGCTGTTCAACTATTTTTTCCAAACCGACAAAAGCACCGCCACAAATAAATAGAATTTTGCTAGTGTCAACTTGAATAAAATCTTGGTAAGGATGTTTGCGGCCGCCTTGCGGGGGAACGTTAACCACTGTTCCTTCCAACATTTTTAGCAGCGCTTGCTGAACTCCTTCTCCCGATACATCCCTAGTGATCGAAGTGTTTTCACTTTTGCGAGCAATCTTGTCAATTTCATCAATATAAATAATGCCACGTTGCGCCGCTTCAACATCAAAATCTGACATTTGCAACAGCCGCAGCAAGATATTTTCTACATCGTCGCCGACATATCCAGCTTCTGTCAGTGTCGTCGCATCCGCTACTGCAAACGGAACTTCGAGCATTTGCGCCAAACTTTGCGCTAACAAAGTTTTGCCACAACCTGTGGGCCCGACTAGCAGGATGTTGGATTTTTGCAGTTCTACATCGCTGTCAGGGGAAGACTTCTCGCTATCTTTAGCTTGGTCAACGCTCAAGCGCTTGTAGTGGTTGTAAACTGCTACAGAAAGAACTTTTTTTGCTGAATGCTGGCCGATGACGTGGTTGTCTAAATGCTGCTTAATCTCTGTTGGTTTCGGAATTTGAGCTAGAACGATTTTCGATTTGTTCGATCGACCCGGGCGCCGGGTTCCTTGTCCCTGAGACTCTCGCACCTCTGATTGGGGAATCTGTTGACCAATTGTTTTACTGGAGTCAAAGAACTCCTCCTCTAAAATTTCATTGCACAGTTCCACGCATTCATCGCAAATGTATACGCCGGGCCCAGCTATTAACTTGCGGACGTACTCTTGCGACTTGCCGCAAAAGGAGCATCTGAGATGGGAGTCATATTTTGACATATTTGCCTCTTAATTTACGGTTGCGGTTGCTTGTTTCGACTGGGAAGTTGCCGCGGGAGCGACCTTAGCTTTGCCCTAGAAGGGTTTCCCGATCGGACACCCAAGCCAGTCAAGCTTCGCGATCTCTATTTCTAAGTTAACACTTTTGAGGCTTTAGTCATTAGTCACGAGTCATTCGAGAAAATTTGAATTTTTCATTTTCACTTGAAAATAAAGCCGCACGGGCTTACCATTTTTTGTATTCCAAAAATTTTCCCGACATAATTATTTTCACTCGATCGCCTTTTGGGTCTGCTTCTTTCTCGACATCCATAGTAAAGTCGATCGCGCTCATAATCCCGTCACCAAATTTTTCGTGAATCACTGCTTTGAGTGGCATCCCGTAAACCTGCATAATTTCATAGAAACGATAAATCAGAGGGTCAACTGGAACCGGGGATTCCAAAGAACCTTTTAAGGAAGGTTCACAGAGAACCGCAGCCGTCTCGCTATCTAGCCCCAAAGCCGAGACAATTTTCTCGGCTTCATCTTCTGATGCGGTAGCTTGACGATAAAGAACCGCCGCAATCCAAACTTCGTCGCGCCCCAAAACTTTTTCCAAATCTGCAAAACTAATTCCTTGAGCTTTTTTAGCAGCCAAAAGCTTTTCTGTAATTCCTGAAATTGCCATTAAATATTCTCCCCTTCACTCCAGTGTCAGATGTGAAATATCTCTCATGTTTTGGGGATTTTGTCAATACCAAGTTGAGAATAAAATCCAATTGATAGCTCGGATCATCAGCAAAAGCCGCTCTCGTCAACCCACAACTCATACAATTTGAGATTTGAGATTTGAGATGTTAGGTTGGCAATGACTGATGACTATCAGGGTTTGGAGCTAGTCAACAGTTGCATTCTTTTTGCCAACTGGTATCACAACTCACACAACTGATAAATCCTAAAATAACTCATAACTGCCCTGTGGCAATGGTACAGTTGGCACTATATGTAATAAAAGTTACACAAGCCAAGGCATTCGGCATTGGGCAAACGGCTGAATTTTGATCGTGCTAGCCTGAAGCTCAATCCTCGCTCACGCAGGCAAGCCCCTTTACCACTCAAAACCGGCAACTGACAAAAGTATGGAGATTCAGACCAAAGATTACACGATCCAGTACGATCGCGCTACGCAAACAGTCACCTGTAGCGGCTCGTTCCGACTCAGCCAGGCGGAAGAATACGAACCGATCGTCGATCTGCTCAACGAAGTGGCTGACTCCTGCCCAAACACCGTTACTCTAGACTTGCGAAAGCTAGAATTTTTAAATAGTTCTGGAATTAATATTGTCTCAAAATTTGTGATCAAAGTCCGCCAGCAAAAAAATATTCAAATCGCCATCAAAGGCTCTAAACAGATCCCCTGGCAGATAAAATCCCTGAAGAACTTGCAGCGGCTGATGCCTTCCTTGCACTTAGAATTGGAATAATAACGAAAAAGGTAAACAGGAATCCCCGGCTAAGTCCGAGAACCAGGATGAGGGTGGCTGAAGTTAATCGCAATAAGTCATAGTTAAACTAGCACAAAACCCTAAAAAACTTCAGAACCGACTAAAAATTACCAATTTTCAATTGCTATGCAGGAAGAACCATCCACAGAACAGCTACTTTTCGACGTTCAGCGGCTGAGTGCGGAACTTGAAAACTTGAAGCGCGAAAAGGTTGACCTAGAAATTTTGCTGGAGACTACCACCGAACATTCAGATACGATGGAAGCTCACTTGCTGAGCAAAGCTCAGTTGGCGCTGCGTTCAAGCGAAGAGCAGTTTCGGGCGATCGCCTCGGCAACTCCCGTGCCGATATTAGTTTCTCGCCTCTGTGACGGCTTAATTATGTATGCGAACGCTCAATTGGCTTCTCTCCTGAACATACCCCTAGAAAAATTGATCGGCTGCTGCACTCCAGACTTTTACTTCAACCCCGCAGATCGCCCAAAGGTACTTGAGGCACTTGCTAAAGAGGGATACCTGCAAAACTACGAAATCCACTGTAAAAAATCAGACGGCACCGCTTTCTGGGCGATGATCTCGGTTCAGTCGCTGGTGTTTAACGGGCAGCCGACAGCATTGTGCGCCTTGTACGACCTCACCCAGCGCAAGGAAGCAGAACAAACCCTCCAAGAGAGCGAAAAGCGTCTCCGCCGCCAGAGTTTGGCTTTGTTGCAGCTAGGTAGGCAGAGGACTCTCAACAGCGGTGCGCTGAATGTGGGAATTCGCGAAATTACCGAGGCTGCTGCCCGGACTTTGGATGTGGAAAAAGTCAGCGTCTGGCTTTACAACCATGGAAGATTTGGAAATCGCTACCCCAGCGATCAGCAGCTAAATTTTACGGAGAGAGTGCTCGCCCACAACCAAACAGAGCCACTCGATACAGAGGCCACTACCCCTGATCAAAACGAGGGGGTTAATCATTCTAAGTTTAAAATCCCCAACCTCAAATTAGTTTGTCTCGACGTGTACGATCGCACCCAAGAGAATCATTTGAACCGGGAGTCCATATCGGCAAGCGATTTAAATTTATCAATTTTAGATGTTGAAGGCGACGCACCGGGCGAAAATTTGCGATCGGACAATGCTTTAGAACCTACGACAAAGACTCAAAACTCTCTACAAACAAATTTGTCCCACTCATCTTCCCTAGCCGAACATTCCGGTGTGCTGCCAAATGCCAGCAAGCCGAATTCATCCATATTAAATGTAGCAATTAGGCTCGGTGGCCAGATCGTGGGCATCCTCTCTCTCGAACATATCGGCGCGCCCCGCCAGTGGGCTCTGGAGGAGCGCACCTTCGCTGATTCTTTGGCAAATTTGGTAGCACTGGCGATCGAAGGATTTGAGCGCCAGCGGGCTCAGGAAGCACTCTCCAAAGCCAAAGCGCAGCTAGAAATGACCGTCGATCAGCGCACCACTCAACTCACCACCGCCAATAAACTGCTCCGCATCGAAATTGCCGAGCGCAAAAGAGCCGAAATAGCCTTGCAAGAAGCCTTACACAAAGCTGAAGCAGCTTCGAGAGCTAAAAGCACTTTTTTAGCCAATATGAGCCACGAGCTGCGGACGCCGCTCAACGCGATTATCGGTTACAGCGAAATGCTACAAGAAGAAGCACGGGAATCGGGACTCGAAGAGATCATTCCCGATACCCAAAAAATTTATAACGCCGGCAAACACTTGCTGACTTTAATTAACGATATTTTAGACCTTTCTAAGATAGAAGCAGGTCGGATGGAGCTTTATTTAGAAAAATTTGACCTCAGTAATTTAATAGAAGAAGTTGTTGCAACTTTGCACCCTTTGGTCGAAAAAAATCACAATCAATTGCAAGTTTCTTGCTCTGAAAATTTGGGAGTGATGTATGCAGATTTGACTAAAGTCCGGCAAATTCTGTTCAATTTGCTCTCGAATGCCCTGAAGTTTACCGAAGGTGGAACGGTGCTGTTGAGTGCGACTCGCGAACCAGCAGGCGATAGCGATTGGGTGTATTTGCAGGTATCTGATACGGGGATTGGAATGTCGGCTGAACAGCAACAGAATTTGTTTCAACCTTTTATTCAAGGGGACGCTTCGACTACTCGCAAGTACGGCGGCACCGGTTTAGGATTGGCCATTAGCCGCTTGTTTTGCCAGATGATGGGCGGCGATATAACTGTTGAGAGTGAGTTGGAGGTTGGCTCTACTTTTACTGTTCATTTAAAGACAAAAGTTGATATTAGTTAGAAGCAAGTTGGGTAACTAGCAATGTAGCGGATTTAAGGGATTTAACGGGTGGGGATTTTTCCAGAAATTGTGGACCGGATTTAACGGATTTAACCCATAGCAAAAAATGGAATAATTTCCCCATTACCCATTTTCCCATTACCAATTATATCAAATCCGTTAGCATCGGAATAGTAAACTCGAGTTGACGGTTGACTGTTGACTGTTGAGAGTGAACAGTCAACAGTCAACAGTCAACAGTCAACAGTCAACATCATTCCGGTGTAACCGGAAATGATATTACCCATTACCAATTACCAATTCCCTTTTTAATTGTGACACCGATCGCGATCGACCTCTGTTGTCGATCACACAGTAGCATTTTTTTTCAGCCTAGAATACCTATATTATTCCAAGATTGTCCTGCAGGCACGATCGGGGGCCTCGCTGCATTCACAATTCCCACCTCAACCTAATTAAGGCGGTGGGGGGTTGCTTCCAGAAAGGCAATTTGGTAAAAGTAATGCTATGGTCGCGAAGCAGTAGAAGGCAAAATTTAACAGGAAATCAGGAAGTTTCAAAAGTCTCTGGACGCAGAAACACAATTCTGCTTTTTGCCTTCATACTGCTTCTACGGGCGAGATAGCACTGCTGCTGAAAGCAATGCACAATTTCTCAGAATCAAAGGAGTGCATCTACATGATTAAACCTTGCAGTCAACCACTAAAAATAAACCCTTTTACTTGTTATCGCGATCCGGCTACAGGCAGGTGGACTACTGTAGTTACAAGTGTTCCAAACACTGGCGAAACAGACTCTAGTTTAAAAGCAGAAGCCGAAGGCGAAAACGAAGGTAAAGCAGAAACGATCCTTTCTGCTTCGCCTGCTGGCTCGGTGTCGAAAAAAGTCCTTTCTTTCTCCCTGCCTCCGTTTAAACACCGTGCCAAAAAATCTGCTGTTAGTGTCAGCAGGTAGCTATAGCAGGGGTCTAATCTAGTTTCCACGGTTAGTCCCCGGCGATCGTCAAACCAAACAAAACAAACTTATTCGTAAGGATTCAGGTCTAAATTTGAGGAATTAAAGATGGTTCTTGCAGATCTGGATTAACCATCGCTTTTATAGCT